>CAZVMJ010000029.1:0-6585 GCA_964628005.1 uncultured Candidatus Saccharibacteria bacterium
GAGCCCACGAACGAGTTCAAGCAACTCCTCGCAAGAGGGTGGTTCGAACCAATTCCGGAGAAGCCGGGTGCACATCGCATCACGGTGAAAGGCTTGGTGGCCCTGGACGAGAGCCTCGACGCTCTCGCTCAGTAGCATTCAGTGTTTTGCCGCCAACGGAGCCGCCTGCTTCGTGGGCGGCTCTTTGTTTGTGGGTGGAGGGAGACTCGGTCACGGATCATTTTTTCCGCTGAGCGGAGGGAAACTCGGTCAAGCGCTCGAAATGTTTTCGTGAAAGCATTTCTCCGCCTGACCACGCTCAGCCATCCCCGTGTGTTCACGGGGCCCTAGGCTTCGCCTTCTCGTCTCCTCGCACCGCCAAATACAAACGGCCGGAACACTGTTCCGGCCGTTTGTATTTGTGTGGGCGGAGGGAGACTCGAACTCCCAACCCTTGCGGGACTAGTTCCTAAGACTAGCGCGTATACCAATTCCGCCATCCGCCCGGATGCGTGTATGCTCAGCTACGATACCACGGCAAAGCGGCCCGGCACATGAGCTTGATTGACATGACGGAATCATCATGCTACTGTGTACCTACCAGACGTTCTCGTTTTCTTTTGTCTTGAGCCAGTCTCGAGACCGCTCCCAAGTCGAATAAGGGGAGTAGAGACTCAGGAGCAGATGGCTTAGACAATAGCGCCGCTTTGCGGCACACACATACATGTATCGACAGTATCAGCGATCTGGGGGCTCTCGCTCCCGATTCGGCGGCCGTGGAGGTCGCGCAAATTATCCGCGTTCGCGTGCGCCGCGACAGATGGGTCAGTACATTGACCCGGCTCGTTTCGTCAACAAAGCGACCGTAACCGAAGTGCAGGAGGCATACGTGCCTGAACATGCGTTCTCGGACTTTAACGTAGCAGAAAACCTCAAGCAGAATATTGCAAAGAAAGGCTACGTGACTCCGACCCCGATCCAGGATCGTGCGATTCCGCACGTACTCCTTGGCTCAGATGTGCTTGGCATTGCGGATACCGGAACCGGTAAAACCGCAGCGTTTCTCATCCCACTCATCAATAAAGTTCTGAATGATCGGACGCAGAAAGTGCTTATCATGGTTCCGACGCGCGAACTTGCGACGCAGATTGAGGACGAGTATTGGGGCTTCGCAGAATTCACGCGCATTGGTGCGGTAACCGTTGTAGGCGGCGCCAACATCAACAAGCAAATTCAGCAGCTTCGCCGTAAGCCGAATTTCGTCATCGGTACGCCGGGACGACTGAAGGATCTCATGAGCCAGGGTGAACTTGATCTCTCTGATTTCAACACCGTGGTACTCGATGAGGCGGACCGCATGCTCGACATGGGCTTCATTCAGGACATGCGATTCATTCTTTCGCACATGCCGGAGCCGCGACACACGCTCTTCTTCACCGCGACACTCTCGCGTGATATCGAGCGACTTGTCGGTGACTTCCTCAATAATCCGGTACAGATCTCGATCAAGACGCGCGATACCGCGGCGTTGGTGGATCAGGATGTGGTGCAGGTTGCAGGACGCGACAAGCTTGAAGTGCTCCAGGAACTGCTCACGCAGCCGGGCTTCGAGAAAGTGATCGTCTTCGGCCGCACAAAGCATGGTGTTGAGAAGCTCGCGACTATGCTCAACAAGAACGGCTTCAAGGCGGAATCCATTCATGGAAACAAAACGCAGAACAAGCGTGATCGTGCGCTCACCGCGTTCAAGAAGGGTCATTCGAACATCCTCGTTGCGACAGACGTCGCTGCCCGAGGTATCGATGTCTCAGACGTAACGCACGTGATTAACTACGATCAGCCGACAACCTACGAAGACTACGTTCACCGCATTGGCCGAACGGGTCGCGCAGGGAAGTCTGGAAAGGCGCTTACCTTCATCTAAGTATTCGAAGAAACGACCCGGCTCATGCCGGGTCGTTTTTTATTGCCGCGACCGCAGGGCGGCGCGGGTATCCGGTAGCAGGCGGAACATGCGCGGAGTAGGCTCTGAGGGGGCTTTAATTTTTCTGAAAATACTATATAGTTTTGCCGTACCCGCCTATAGCTCAGCTGGTAGAGCATCCGACTCTTAATCGGCAGGTCCTTGGTTCGAATCCAAGTGGGCGGACAGATGTACAAAACACGGCCTTCGGGCCGTGTTTTGTTTCTATCTACAGGTATCTCGAGAACGACAATTTTTTCCACAACAACGTGAGATAATTGCAAGCAATGAATCGCGAGACGAATATTCTCCTATGGTCCAGTAATGTCTGGTACTTCGGCGCGGGCCTCCTCGGCCCGCTCTTTGCGGTGTTTACGCAGGAAATTGGCGGAGATATTTTCTCGATCACAAGCGTGTGGGGCGTGTATTTGGTGAGTATGGGGCTGCTCGTTATGCTTGTCGGGCTCCTGAGCGATAAATCGTATCGCACCACGAAATTCCTTATTTTGCTCGGCTATTTCCTGAATGCCATTCTCACGTTTGGCTACATCTTTGTGAGCAATCCGGGCGAGCTCATGGTGCTGCAATTAGGACTTGGTGTTGCAGCGGCGCTCGCGGTGCCCACGTGGAGCGCGCTCTATGACCACCATTCCGTAAAAGGAAAGAAGGGGTATGCGTGGGGGCTCTCCTCAGGCTGGCAACATGTGGCAACCGGTTTAGCGATCTTCGCAGGCGGCTACATTGTTTCGGCGTATTCCTTCAAGGTGCTTTTCCTGATTATGGGCATCTTTCAGTTGCTCGCGTTTTACATTCAGTGGCGCATGTTCACCAAATAGGCTGACGCATCTCCATGAACCGCGAAGAACGACTCCTGCTCTGGTCCAGTAACATCTGGTACTTTGGCGCCGGCTTGTTTGGGCCGCTCTTTGCGGTGTTCACCGAGCGTATCGGCGGCGACATCTTTTCAATCACGAGCGTATGGAGCGCCTATCTCATTACGATGGGGGTGTTGGTCATTATCTTTGGCCGCATCAGTGATCGTTCGTATGCGATGACGCGCCGCATGATTTTGACCGGATACTTTCTGAATGCAGTGTTCACGTTTTGCTACCTCTTTGTTTCAAATCCGCGCGAATTGCTCATATTGCAAATGGGTATGGGGCTTGCAACCGCGCTCGCATCACCCACGTGGAGCGCGCTCTATGAAAAGTTTTCCGTAAAGGGCAAAGAGGGCTACGCATGGGGGCTTTCGGCCGGATGGGAGAATATCGCAACCGGTGTTGCAATTTTTGTGGGCGGTAACATCGTTTCGCGCCTTTCGTTTGATGAATTGTTTTTCACGATGGGGTGTGTGCAATCGCTCGCATTTCTCGTGCAGCTGCGCATGTTCCGAAAGCGGAAGAAGAAATAGTGTGTATATACAGCAAACCGCGCGACCCGAAACAACTTCGGGCCGCGCGGTGCGGTTTCAACCAAGGATCAGTGGGCTCAGCGACTCGTCGTGGTGCACACGCTTAATCGCCTTGCTCAAGAGCGGGGCAACAGACCGAACGGTGATCTTCGCGCCGCCGGGGTTTCTGATCTCGGCGGGCGGATGATGAATCGTATCCGTCACGATGATCTCCTCGAAGAGGTCCTTGGTGAACACCGAGGCGCCCTTTGAGAAGAGGGCATGCGTGGCGAAGGCAAAGATGCGACGCGCACCCTGCTTCTTTGCCGCGCGCGCATCCGCAATCAGTGTGCCGCCGGAGTCGATCATGTCGTCGATCAGAAGCACATCGCGCCCCTTCACATCGCCGATCACCTTGATCGATTCCTCAACAACTTCGCCGGCTTGCACCCGCTGCTTGTTGAAGACGACGATGTCGGCGAGACCGAGATACTGCGCGTATTTGCGCGCCCTCGTTCCTGCGCCGGCGTCCGGTGCCGCCACCACAAACGGACGATTGAGTACCTTCCGCAGATAATCGACGACGCCGTACGAGGCATACAGATGATCCACGATGATCGGCTCAAAGTGCGAGGCCGTCGGTTCTGAATGGAGGTCCACCAGAATCGCGCGGTCTGCACGTGAGAGCTTGAGCATGTCGATGACGATCTTCGCGGAGACAGGAACACGCGGTTCCGGCTTCCGGTCTTGCCGGTTGTATCCCAGGTAGGGAATAACCAGCGTTACTCGCTTGGCCGACGAATTGCGTGCGGCGTTTGCGAGCAGGATCGTCTCGAAGAAGTTCTCGGCAGGCGGATTGGTGGAGTTGACGATAAAGACGTCGTCGCCCCGCACATTCTCCGTGATCTGCACGCGAACCTCGCCGTCGCCAAACCGGCCGACGATTGCTTTGGTTGGGCTGTCGCCCAAGCCGTCGCAGATTGCCTGAACCAACGCGGAACTGGCATTACCTGCAATGATGTGAATACGGTCCATCGGACCCTCCTTTTCCCCTAAGCGCTCTACTGCTACGTAACCTGACAGCACACTATCAATAGGAAGATATGCGTCAACGATA
Organism: uncultured Candidatus Saccharibacteria bacterium; assembly: GCA_964628005.1. Classification (GTDB taxonomy): domain Bacteria; phylum Patescibacteriota; class Minisyncoccia; order Phycocordibacterales; family UBA2100; genus UBA10103. The sequence continues at coordinate 4,450 of CAZVMJ010000029.1, forward strand.
CAGGGTGGGGGTGTATCGTTTCGAGTACAGTTGTGCCGGGGAAGAGACTCGAACTCTTACGGCCGATTAAGGCCTGGGGATTTTAAGTCCCCTATGTCTACCATTCCATCACCCCGGCGTGTGGGCACATACTAACGCCAAACTGTGATACAGTACACGGCGTTAGTTCGCTGGCCATGTGGCGAAGTAGCAACGCGGCGGTCTGCAAAACCGCTATTGGGCGGGTGCAACTCCCGCCATGGCCTCAAAAAATTGTCCGCTGCACGCGGCGGTCTGCTCAATCATTCAAATTGCGCTATTGGGCGGTTTGCAACCTCATGGGTCTTACAAGTGTCTGCGCCGCGGTCTGCTCAGTCAGTCACATCGCGCTATTAGGCGGTGTTGCTCCCGCCATGGCCTCAAAAAAGACTGTCCGATGCACGCGGCGGTCGCAAACTAGAAACAAAAAACAAGAGCCGCAGTACGCGGCTCTTGTTAGTTTCGGGTGAGATCGTCGATGCGCTGACGATTCTTTTCTCCGTAGTCGATTTGGAAATCTACATTCGGCAGATAGCGCATTGCCGCATGCTTCTTTATGTATTCGCGGAAGTCGGTGCGGCTGCGTCGTGCGAAGTGGAGCACGGGCTCTTCGTAGCTCTCCGGCAATACGGAGATAAAAATAATGACATTCTTTAAATCAGGGGAGACGTCGGCGCGCGTCACTGTAATGAGGGATTCGCGATTGCTCTCACGTGCAAAATAATCTGCCGCGAGGTGCGCAATTGTTTCGGAAACCTGTACCTGTCGCTGCGTTGCCATAGTTATACGGTTGTCTTGCGGATGCCTTCCAGGATGTCGCCCTCGGCAATTTCAAACGTCGCCTCAATTTGTGTACCAAACTCAGAGCCTTTCTCAACACGCTCCACATTGGTGCGGTTCGTCTGCATGTTGACGATCTTTGCTTCGCCAATCACGGTGACGTTGCGGCGAATCACGCGAATGATACCCTTCTTTTCGAGAAAGCCGTCGAAGACGGTGCCTCCCACCACGTGTTCGTTCTTGCGGCTTGAAAATACGCGAAGTACGCGTGCCTTGCCGATTGATTCTTCCACCACGCGCCGCGGGCGCGAGCTCTGCAGTAGTTCTTCGAGCTGCTCGGTGAGTTTGTAGATGATGTTGAACATCTCTACACGCACGCCCTGCTGGCGGCCGAGTGTTTCTGCGATGGTGTCGATACCCACATTGAACGCTACAATCACCGCCTTTGTCTCTCCGGCGAGTGCCGTTTTCATGTCGCCCTCGGATACGTTGCCGATGCCGCTCTGTACAATCGTAATACGGGAGTGTTCATCTCCGAGCCGTGCAATTTCGGAAAGGATGGCTTCAAGCGAGCCTGAAGCGTCGGCACGCACAATGACCGGCATGTGATAGCGCTGAGCGTTGTCCTCGCGCTGTATGTTCTGCGGCTTCGCCGTCACATTCACTACGCGTGCTGCCTCAGCCTCCTTTTTGTTTTTGTAGGTAGTGAATTTTTCACCCACGGCCGGAAGCTCGTCGAAACCAACGAGGCCAATGGGGGTAGAGAAGGTGGCAGATTTAATCTGCTTACCCATGTGATTTTCCATGATGCGCACCGGAGCGATCGCACCCCCGGCAACAACCGCCATGCCGCTTTCAAGTGTGCCTTCTGTAATGATGAGCGTGGCTGCAATGCCGCGCTTCTGATCGCGATGCGCTTCGATCACGTAGCCGCTCGCTGCGACTGCCGTGTCTGCTTTGTATTCATACATTTCCGCGGTGATGAGAATGAGGTCAAGAAGTTCATCCACGCCGGTGCCTACCTTTGCCGAAATTGGTGCCCATGAAATATCGCCGCCGAGCTTTTCAAGATACACACCTTGTTCGAGCAGCGAGCCCTGGGTGCGGCTCAAGTCTGCATTAGGCTTATCGATTTTGTTGATCGCGACGATGAACGGGATCTTGGCCTCGCGAATCTGTGCGAGCGCTTCGAGTGTTTGCGCCTTCACGCCGTCATCTGCGGCAACAACCAAAATGGCGATATCTGCCACGTTTGCACCACGTGCGCGAATAGCGGAAAAGGCCGCATGACCGGGAGTATCAATAAAGGTGATGCGCTTTTTCTTGTGCTCCACCTCG
>CAZVMJ010000030.1:0-6425 GCA_964628005.1 uncultured Candidatus Saccharibacteria bacterium
ACGTTCGATCATGTCTTACCGATTGAGCGGCATCACCAGGTACATAAATGAAGCATCCGATACCCCGCGAATCACCAAAGGACGACCGGGACCAGCAAAGGAAAGCTGCACACTATCACTTTCAATACTTGAGAGACATTCCGAGAGGTATCCAATGTGGAAATTTATATCAAGATCGTCCCCGGTGAGCGCCGCATCAATACTGTCCGACATCTCACCCACATCGTTTGATCGGGCAGTTGCCGTGAAAATCTTTTTCTTGGGGTAAATATGGAGACCGACATGCTGATCGTTTCCTGAGAATACGCGCGCCTTACGCAACATTTCGGTTAGATCAGCCTTCAGCATTGTTGCCTCGGTCGCGGATGTTTTCGGCACGATCTCCTTATAGTTCGGAAAGGTGGCGTCTACGACGCGCGAAACAAATCGAACTCCCCCGCCCACCAATACAAGCTGCGCATCTTCTGTTGCGATCGTCACCGTCTCTTCATCGATCTTGTCGAGAATATGCGTAAGCTCAAGCGCGTGCTTGAGCGGGATAAGTAATTCACCGGTTTCTTGCGCACCCACACCGGTTATCGTCTTCTCGGCCAAGCGGAACGAATCGGTTGCCACGGAAACCATTGAGCCATCTTTTATAACAATGTAGATACTTCCAAGATCAGGACGAATCATTGACGGGGAGGCTGCATAGCTCACGGCCTGTAATCCCCGCGTAACTCGCTCTCTGTGCAACGTAATACCCCTTTTTGATGTCGTGGTAGGGAGTACCGGAAATTCGCTCTGTGGCACGGCTTTTATAAGGGTTTTCGTTCCGCGCGATTCAATCAGGAGATTTCCGTCTTCACTGGAGAAGGTTACGGTGTCGCCGCTGATGGAGCGCAGTGTCTGCGAGAGAATCGAAGCGGATACGGCGATGGTTCCCTTTTCCTGAATATCTGCCGGTACTACCACTTCCACACCCGCTTCAAGGTTGGTAGCACGAACAACCAATTCTTTTTCTGCCTCAATGAGAATGCATGAAAGTATCGGGAGTGACTCTTTCTTACCCACCACGCGTTCCGCGATCAAGATCGCATTCAGTATCTTCTCTTTCGTGGTGCCGATCTTCATATGTAATTAATTTAAAATCTATTATTACTATTAGTCGCGTGGATAACGGGATAACTCAAAAAGAGCTAGGAAACACGCGATAATTTCGGCCCCACGCCATTGTTGATAACTGCTGTGCGAGGACTGGCTTATCGGTCGAATAAGAATTGTCTGAGAATTCCACCGCGCTGTTCATTGAGACTTCATAGTGCTGTACCCCTGCTTTTACCCCCTGGTATGCACTCGATATCCACATACCTTATGCGTGTATAAGCGCGCGAATATGGTCGAGCTCCTGTTCGAGCGAGCTGGAATTTTTCATTTCCTCCTTAATTTTTTCACAGGAGTGGATAACGGTGGTGTGGTCTCGTCCGCCGAGTTTTTCTCCGATTGAGGGGTATGAGACGGCAAACTCCTCTCGCAAGACATACATGATGATCTGTCGCGGCTTCACCACCTCCTTCTTACGGGTCTTTTCGTAGATGCTCTTCTCTGGAACCTCGTAATACTGCGCGATTCGTCGTACCACCTCGTCGATAGAAACACCGCGATTTGGCTTCACGTTGTGCTTAATGAGTGCGCGAACGTCGGCATGTGAGATCCCCTTTCCTTTCAGCTGGGACTTCATCACAATCATGTTCAAAACTCCCTCGAGTTCTCGGATATTACCTCGTACGTTCTCAGCGATGTACTGAATAATGTCTTCGGGGATAGAAAAGCCGTGTTGTTCAATCTTTGCAGAGATGATGGCGGTTCGGCTTTCCACATCAGGCTCTGGGATTTCAGCAATCATGCCGCCTGCGAAGCGACCCTTGAGGCGTTCCTCGAAGCCTGGAAGGAGTGACGGGTGTTTATCGGACGAGAATACGATCTGTTTGTTGTTGTCGCGTAGTGCGTTAAAGAGGTGGAAGAGTTCCTCCTGCGTCTTTTCCGTGTTCGCAATGAACTGGATGTCGTCCATGATTAGCACGTCGTACTGGCGGTACTGGTCTTTGAAGTTGTTGGCGTGGCCGGCGCGCACTGCGTTGATGTAATCAATCGCAAAACGCTCCGAGGTTACGTACAAAACCTTCTTATTGCCGTGAGACTTCTTGAAGTAGTTCCCTATTGCCTGAATAAGGTGTGTTTTTCCATGGCCAGTTGAACCATAGATAAAGAGTGGGTTGTACGAGAGGCCGGGGCGTTCAAGAACAGCCTTCGCCGCAGCGTGTGCGAGCTGATTAAACGGGCCAACGACGAAGGTATCGAATGTGTAGCGTGGGTTGAGATTGTCTCGCTTATCGATATAGAGGGACTGTAGGTCAAAGGATGCGTTCTGTTGCGGCTCCTGCTTTGCCTGCTTTCGCTCTCCCTGGGGAGCCGTGCGGTGCACCACGTACTCGACCGTTCGAATAGAGTTGTCGAGACTGCGCAGTGCTTTCAGGATGAGCTTGTGGTGCTTATCAGAGAGCCATTCCTTCACTATTTTCGATGGAACAGCGACCTGTACCGTTCCCCCATCGCGATGAGCAATGTCAGTATTCCGAAACCAGGTTCGGAATGATGCTTCTGTAGTACCAAGTTCAATTTGTACGAGTGCGTTTTGCCATAGCTCACGGTTAGTCATCATAGAAAGGAAAAAAATTCGCTATGCACCCGCTATCAATCTGCGCATTATACGCATCTCATTGGGTGTGGAAATCTTTACATCGCTCGAGAAGGGTGTTCACAACTCTGTGGATAACTCGGGGATAACTTTTTCTTACACTCCCCTTTCCAAAGCTGAAGATTGCGTTTTTTCTTTCGTGAAGGCATACTGTTCCGCATGTCGACCAAGCGAACATACCAGCCGAAGAAGCGGAAGCGCCAGAAGACCCACGGTTTTCGTGCTCGCGCAAAAACCGCTACCGGCAAGCGCGTCCTCGTACGCCGCCGCCGCAAGGGCCGCGCGAAGCTTTCGGTCTAGTCCCTTTCAGGGCTCATGCCGAAGCGCTCCAGGCTCAGCGGTGCCGAAATACGGCGCCTAAAACCAGAAAAAAGGCTCAACACAGCCCTTTTTTCGTTATCGTATAGCACTATGGATGGTAGATCCAAGATTGCCTGCACGGTTTCCAAGAAAACAGCTGCAAAAGCCTCTGATCGCAACCGTCTTAAGCGTCGTATGCGCGAGGCGCTGCGGCTTGCCCGCCCTTTCCCTGAGCGCTCGGCCATGGTGCTTATCGCAAAACGCGCAGCTGTTGAAGCGCCGTTTGAGGCAATTTGCGCAGACGTGGCGGATCTTTTGACACTTTTGCGTAGCGCTCGCTCACGATAAAGAGTACAATCCTCTGCGAACCATGATCGGCGCCGCATTTCACAGCTTTATATATCTACCGATCTATAACGCCCTCGTATTCTTCGTAGATGTCGTCCCGAACCACGATATTGGTATTGCGGTTATCATCGTTACGATCATTGTACGCATCATCCTCTACCCTCTCGCAAAGCGAGCTATTCATGCCCAGATGGCCATGAAGGCCATACAGCCGGAACTTGAGGATATTAAGAAGAAATACAAGGATAAGCCGGAAGAACAGGGTCGCGCGATGTTTGCACTCTATCGAGAACGCAAAGTGAACCCATTTTCAGGTCTGTTTCTCCTTTTGATTCAGCTGCCGATCCTGCTCGGGCTGTACTGGGTCTTCGCCAAGGGTGGGTTTCCGGCCGTAGACGGTTCCCTTCTGTACTCGTTCGTCGCCCTTCCTGAGAATGTGAACATGCATTTCCTCGGAATTATGGATATGGCGGGTAAGAGTGTGGTACTCGCGGTGCTTGTTGCTATTACGCAAGCCATCTACACTCGTCTTTCAATGGGTCCGAAGGTCTCCCCTGCCCCATCGGATGCATCAAAGCCAGAAGAGGTCTCATTTTCCGATGAAATGGCCAAGAGTTTTGATCTCCAGGCTCGCTATGTCTTGCCGGTGGTCATCGGTTTTGTTTCATATTTCGTTGCTGCTGCCGCACCGCTCTACTGGGTGACCAGTAATCTCTTTATGATCGGCCAGGAGCTCATCTCTGGCCGACGATTCTCGGGCCCTGAGGCAACAGAGCCTAAAAAATGACATTACGACACATAGAACGCGCCGCAGGAACATTGCGGCGCGTTTGGCTTTTACGGTATAGTGCGCTCCATGCACGACACGGTTTCAACCATCATCAAAGAACTGCTCGCTGCGATGGGTGCTGATGGTGTTTCCGTGGCTCAATCTGAGATCGCCGGACAGACGATCTTTTCTATCAAGACCGATGGTGACGCGCGCTCTCTGATAGGGCCGCATGGCGACACAATCCATGCGATCGATATGATCGTGAAAAAGATTGCCGAAAAGCGTATTACCGGCGAGGCGGCGTCAGACATGCACTTCCTTGTAGACATAAACGACTACCGTGTGAAGCATATTCAGGAGTTGCAGACGAAGGCACTGATGATGGCTGAGCGCGCCCGTTCGTTTCAATATGATGTGGAGCTCTCCCCTATGAGCGCCTACGAACGCCTCATTGTGCACACCACCTTGCAGGACGCACCCCAGGTGAAGACGGAATCCCAGGGCGAGGGCCGTAATCGGCGCGTCGTTATTAAATACGCTGCATAAAAAGCCGCGGGAAACCGCGGCTTTTGTTTCAGTTACTGAGGCTGCACCTGCAGCGCTCTGAGCGAGAGTATCTCGGGATTTATTTGGCGCAGGATGAGATAGATGCTCAGGAGAAGCAGGAGGCCAATGATGACATCACCCAGAACCTCTTTCGCGTGAGATTTCTGGCCCCACGCATCTGATGTCATGTACTGGTAGCCCGCCCACGCGATGCGCATGACGGCAAGAATTGCGCCAACGGCAATTGCCGCGCGGAATCCTGACTGTACAAAATCGCCGATCTGTCCGTCCTGCGTGCTATCGGTCTTGAGTATCTGGGAGAAGCTATTGCCTGTTTGGTCTGCGAGTGACGTAAAGCCGCCTGTCTGGGCGTATACCAGAGCCGGCGCTGCATAGAGGACCACGATGACAAGAATGTGGAGCGATGTGCGGAGCATACGATTCATAGCCATATTTTACTCCCGAACACGTAAGGTCCAGAGCGACTTATCCGACGCGTTCCGAAACGCCAGGTATGTTCCATTCTCATCCATCATCATATCCTCCACATCAAGCGCGATGTGCGTGTCGGTGCTGAAGAATCGATTTGCGGTACCAAGACCCGCTTCAACCTTCCAGAACACATCGTTGGTGTGGAGCGCACCCTGGAAGCGTTTTGCGAGATACTCTTCACCTGGTGCCTCGTTTGGTACGGCGCAATATGCGATGAGGCCAACGCCCGGAGCCCAGACACACTTGTCGGCAGTCGTTTCAATGGGCAATTTTATGGGATCTTCTGCGCCTGTTTGTACGAACAGCTCGATCGCACCGTTTTGAGTCGTGCTGTAGAGATATGCATTGCTTGTATCGTGATGATTCACCATGAGGCCAGGCTTGTTTGCTACCAGTGTTCGAACTGACCCATTGGCGCCAATGAGGTATGCGTACCCTACAATGTTGTCCGTTGGTTTTTGTGTGAGAATGATACGGCCATCGGAGAGTGCTTGTGCGTTCCACTGGGTGAGGTTGCTGGTGTAAATATTTTTTGGGTTCATTCCCTTCCAGCTCGAGCCCACCACGGCAGCGCCGCCATCAGGTTTCGGTGTGATAAAAATAATTCCTTTTCCGCTTGACTGATGGGGTGCCACGCCGAATCCAACGATGTTTTCGGCAAGATAATTGCCATCGAGCACATTCGGCGTTGAGGTTGCCGTCAATGTTGTTGAGGTCGCAATCAGGGCCGCAAATGATGTGACAGTGCCGTTATCGGTAGTCGATCGAAGTATGACGTCGCCTGAGCGGCTGAAGTATGCCTCACGCACCTTAGGAACGAGGGTGTTGGTAACACGCACGATGGTGCTCTGTTCCGGGTCTGCCTTAATTACATTCCCCGTCGCTCGTTCGGCAAAAAAGACCGCATTTGTATCAAACGCAAAGCCAAATCCTGCAATCGGGCTCTTCGAAACCTGCCACAGGCGCGGCGAGCGCTTGCCCACCTCGCGCTCACCCGTTGCCGTCACCGTGTCGGAGACGATATTTTGATACGTGCTGCCTACATCGCCGGTAAATGACATGCTTTCGGATCCCCTCCCCTGATCGGCGATCTGTGTCTCAGTCACCTTTGCTTTGATAAAGAAGTACCAACCGATAAACGCACCAATCATCGCGACGATGACGGCAATGAGTACAAATTGAATGATGGATCGGGACATGGATTAGAAGGTGGTCTGCTCTGTCTGTATT
>CAZVMJ010000031.1:0-6402 GCA_964628005.1 uncultured Candidatus Saccharibacteria bacterium
GCTCACGCGGGCCGTGTGTTATCCTGCTCAAACTATGTACGATCTGATCATCATTGGCGGCGGCCCTGCGGGCGCATCCGCTGCAATTTACGCCGCACGAAAGCAACTCAAGACATTACAAATCACGAATGAATGGGGTGGTCAGAGCAATGTTTCCACGGAAATCCAGAACTGGATTGGCACGCCGAAAATCTCCGGCGCCGATCTTGCCGACGCGCTTAAAAAACACGTCGAGGAATACAAAGGAGAATTTCTTACCGTCCTCTCACCGCTTTTGGTTACAGCACTGAATCCGTTTGACGATCGTGTTGAAATTACAACGAGCGACGGCGCAACACATGTGGCAAAGACGCTGATCATTGCCGCCGGTGCGCAGCGCCGTAAGCTTGAGGTGCCGGGCGCGGAAGCCTACGACAACATGGGACTCACGTACTGTGCCTCCTGCGACGGACCGCTCTTTGCGGGCATGGATGTGGCAGTCATTGGCGGCGGTAACGCTGCTTTTGAAACCGTTCTGCAGCTCGTGGCCTACTGCAAGAGCGTCACACTGCTCAACCGCACCGAAACATTCCGTGCCGACGAAATTTCCGTTGCCGCCGCAAAGGCGAAGCCGAACTTCCGCCTTATTACGAACGCCACTCCAACAGAGGTTGTGGGCGAAAAGTTCGTCACTGGCATGAAATACAAGGATGCTTCCGGTACCGAAACACTGCTTCCGGTTGCAGGAATCTTCGTGGAAATCGGCCTTCTGCCGAACACCACATGGATCGGAGACAAAATTGCACTCAACGAGACTAAGCAGATTAAAGTCGATCCGCGCACGCAGCGTACATCGCACCCACGAATCTGGGCGGCGGGCGACATTACCGACGGCATCTACCACCAGAACAATATCGCCGCAGGTGACGCGGTAAAGGCGCTCGAAGATGCCTATATGTTCATTCATAAGGGCGCCGAGGTTCCGGGCGCATAAATCTAACACCTCTATGTAAAAAGCGCGGGCAGATGCCCGCGCTTTTTGATTGAGTGTCCGGTCTTATTTCGCAAACGCGCCGATCTTGAATCCGGCGAGTGTATTTGCCTGACGCATGGCACCGCCATGCTGGCCATTGAATTCCGCGGAACCATCCTTGCCGCAGAGCTGTGTAATCGCCTTCTCGCCGCCCGGATGCTTTCCGATCCACGAGGTAAGGTCGTACACATTTCCATTGATGATACTCCAGCAGCTTGCTGCCGTTGCATGCGCAGAAACATCAGCCATTGTGTATGTCTTTTCACCAGATGAGGTCGGCGCCGGAGCAGCCGATTCACCCTGTGCAGTGCCTGCCGGCGCCTGCGGCGTTGTAGAACCGGTCGTTTCGGTTGCCGGTGTTTCAGTAATTGCCTGCATTGCATCACCCTGCGTCGCTCCCGATGAGCGTGCCGTTGACTGCATGTAGTAGTAGCCGCCACCAAGTGCCGCGACTGCAATAATTGCGATAATCCACTTTCCCATAGTTTCTATAATTACGTGATTAACAACTTACTCAACCACCGTCACCGAGCCAAATGCCGACGCGTTGATATGGTCATGGTACCCGTGCTTTCCCGCCTTGTCGAAGGTGAAGGAATAGTCTGCTCCGCCAACGCACTGATCAAACGGTTTCGCACCTTCGTAATCAGCTGCGCAGTGCTCCGTGCGCGAGTTGCCGTCATAGACAGTGTGCGACGGGTGCTGTGCAGAAGCGACCCACATCTTTGCCTCGCTCACATTCTTCCACGTTACGGTACCGCCTTTTTTGATCGTGACATCCTTCGGCGTGAATACGGAGCCGTCGTAGGTAACCTCTATTGTCATGGGGGCGTCAGAAACAGTGCCCGGGGCTGCGGACGAAGCCCCCTGATCAACCATCTGCGACGTATCTGACGCCGACTGGTTATTCGAGACCCACCAATAGGCGCCGCCAATGATTGCGAGCACCGCCACAATACCTACAACGTTCTTCATGATAGAGAAAAATATATGTATAAGCCGCATCAGAGGTCGAGCCCCGCTGTTTGCACCGAAAGTATAGCACCGGGACCCTGAATGCGAGATGTACTTTTTACAGGAGCACCATCATCCCGTACAGAAAGACACTGAGTACAAGCGCCATGAAAATTCCTATCTTCGTCTGCGGACTCATACCGCAACCGACTGACGCGCCAGAAATTCTTTACCGTGACCAACATCGGTATTAATTGGAATGCCCGACTTGCACAAATCGCACGATTCGGCACTCCACTGCTCAAGCTCTACCGTAAGCATTGAAACGAACACTGGCGGATTCCCGATCATCTCGGCAGTCACACCGCCGCGATTACACAGCGCAACGGCACCGATCACATTCGCGCCCGCAGTGCGTGCCGCCTCAATTACCTTACGCAGGGAACCACCCGTCGTAACAAGATCTTCCACCACAAGCACCTTCTTTCCGGCAATAAGATCGTTGTATCCGCGCTTTATGACAAACCCATCACCATCTTTATCGGCGTATGCGCCGTAAATTTCACGATGCTCAATGTCAGAAAGATGATGTGCGACCCACTGTGACAAAATAATGCCGCCGGTTGCCGGACCAATCACGACATCCACGCCGGAGCCCGCAAATCGCTCCGCGATCGCTCGGCAGAGTTTTGAAACTTCAGCGGTGTACGGATACATCGCATTTTTATTGACATAGGTGTCCGCATGCAGCCCGGAGACAAAGACAAAGTGACCGGCACGAAACGCTCCTACCTTCTGCAATACATCGAGCACATCGCCATCATTCATATGAATTCAGATTATCGTACTGCCGCTTCACGCATCGCGCCATGCATCATCTGTGCACAGGTGCGCGCTGCGGACGCAAATAATTCCGTACTATCCGCGTATAAAATTGCGCGCGATGCGGAAATTATCATACCGGCACCTCGCGCATCCACGCCCGCCTGAACCGCCGCCTGAATATCCCCGCCCTGCGCACCGATGCCTGGTATAAGCAGCGGCAGCTCCGGCGCACACTCACGCACGGCACGTAATTCATCCGGATAAGTCGCCCCCACCACAAGACCGCAATTACCGCGCGTATTCCAGTGGGTCGAAACCGTTTTTGCCACGACTTGATAGAGCGGCACACCGTGTACGGTGAGATCCTGAAACTCTCCTGCTCCGGGGTTCGATGTACGACAGAGCACAATAACACCCTTTTCCTCACGCTCGAGAAATGGCGCGAGCGCCTCCGAACCCAGGTATGGCTGCACGGTGATCGCATCAGCACGCAGATCGTCGAATATTGCGGCCACGTACCCCGCATTCGTGGTACCAATATCGCCTCGTTTGCAATCAGCTATCACCGGCGCCTGCGGAGCGCGCTCGTGAATATAGCGGATTACGTCGCCAAGAACCGCCCAGCCATCGGCGCCATAGGCTTCAAAAAAGGCACTATTGGGTTTGTAGGAACCGGCGATGTCGTGCGTTGCATCAATGATAGCCATACAAAAGGCGCGCAAACCCTCCCGCACGCCGAGCGCTTTCAAATGTTCCGGAATGCGATTGAAATCAGGATCAAGCCCGATGCAGAGCATCTTTTTGTCGGCCCATTGTGCCTCCAGCAGTTCACGAAAATGCCGACTCATGTAAAAAAATCCTAGCACATCCCCACCCGCTACAGCGGGTGTACGTCGGACGCCACCACGGTCTTACCCGCATCATCAAACACAAAGGTCCCGGCAAGCTTCTCGCCGGCGAGCACGCGCGGCACCCAGACACGATCCGAATCCCACATCTCTTTCAGCGGAATACCGCGTATCGGAAACCACTGCGGGCGCATTTCATCACTCTCTTCAGGGTCGTTTTCCCAGGAGCGCGCGAGATATACGTAACAGCGAAAAATGGGCGTCTCGCCAAAGAAGAATCGCAAGTCGCCGACATGCTCCAATGCATCTGCATCAGTGGCAAGACCGCTCTCCTCAAAAAGCTCGCGGGCGGCTGCCTCACGCGGCGTCTCGCCGGGATCTACTTTACCGCTGAAGCCATTCCATTTTCCTGCGCCAAAACGAACCTTCTTTAAACCAAGCAGTACTTCATCGCGCCGGATACAAAAACACAGGGTTGCCTCTTTCATTGCATTAGTATGTACCGCTCCCGCACGAGTCGCCAGTTAGACACTGTCGCGCTCCTGAATACGAAACGTGAGTGTTGCGAGCACATACAGAATGACCGCCCATACAACCATGCCAATGAGATCAGTGCCGAGTGCTGTGATGCCGGTACCTTTTGTCATAATTTCTCGCACCGCATCAGAGAAGAACGTAAGCGGCAGCACGTGTGCGACCGCCTGCAGCCAGTTCGGCATATTCTCAACAGCAAAGAATGTGCCGCCGAGAAACATCATCGGAAAGACCGTGAGGTTTGCGAACACCGGCACGGCATCGGTCGTCTTTGCCAATCCCGAGATCGTGAAGCCAAGCCCCAGAAACATAAAAGCGCCAAGCACAACCACGAGCGCAAGCAATGCATAGGAGCCGACTACATGTACATCAAACAGAACAATCCCAAGCACAATAAAGATTGCCGCCTGCACGACAGAGATCAACAGACGAACCATCGCATTTGAGAGTACGAAATGCATCGGCTTCATCGGCGTGGCAAGCAGGCGCTTGAGAACTCCCTTTTCTTTGTACTGCGTAAAAACAAAAGCAACCGAAAACACAGCCATTTGCATAATGGAGAGCGCAATCAGGCCGGGCAACAGGAATTCAATGTAGCGCAGATTCTGAGCATTCACTGATTCTTCGCGTACTGCCACAATCGGCTGTGTTCCGCTTTGCGCGATGGTCATCTGGTACACCGTCTGGTTCAGAATACTAATCACAGCCTGTGCCTCACCCGCTTTTCCTGCGTTTGTATATACCGTCATCTCTCCGGGCGCGGCATTCGTGCCAGAGAGCAGATCATCGGGCACCACAATGACTGCAGCGCGATTGCCCTCATCGAGCTCAGCAAGCTCCGCCTCCTGGGTACCGTCGGTAACCGTGAATGTTGGGAACGATCGGATGGTTTCGGCAAATGCACCCGTTGCTTCATTTGGCGCACTCGTTACCAAACCGACATCAATTTTCTGCGGCCGATCAAAACCGATGTACCCAAAAATGAGCATGATAAAGAGCGGCATAAACAGGGTAAAAAAGAGCGCCTGTCTGTTACGCATAAACATCTTGAGTTCTGCTCGTATGAGCTGGGCAATGGTGTACATAGGTTTATTCGCGTAGTGCGTGACCGGTAAAGTGCAGAAATACATCTTCAAGGTTCGCAGGCTGCGGCGTTGCTTCTTTTTTGAAGCCGGATTTCAGCAGCGTGCCGATTAAATTTTGAGGAGTATCAAGCGTGACTATGGAACCGTGATCCATAATAGCGATGCGATCACACAACACCTCGGCTTCATCCATATAGTGCGTAGTCAGAATAATAGTTTTTCCTCGCGCCTGGATTTTCTTTATGAGATCCCATAAATGGCGACGTGCCTGCGGATCGAGCCCCGTTGTCGGCTCATCAAGAAACAGAACGTGTGGATCATTCACGAGCGCAATTGCAACGGATAGACGCTGTCGCTGTCCGCCGGAGAGTTCTTTCGCCTGATTTTTTGCTTTGTCGGTCAGCTCCACATCTTCAAGGAGCGCCATGGGGTCGACACGATTTCCGTAGAGCGCTGCAAAGACCTCAATCAGCTCATAGAGATTGAGGTTCTCAAAAAATTGCGACGACTGTAGCTGCACGCCGATGCGCGACTTTACGGCATCAGTTTCTCGAACCACATCAAGCCCATCGAGCATGATGCTGCCAGACGTCGGCCGCTTGAGCCCTTCGATCATTTCGAGCGTTGTTGTTTTGCCAGCACCATTCGGCCCCAGAATACCGAGCGTCTCGCCTCGCCGCACATCCAAATCCATACCGCGAACGGCAGTAAAATCGCCATATTGTTTAGTTAATCCGCGCACCGTAATGATGATATCCATTCGATAAGCTTATACCGTTTCCATGAAGCCGTCATGACTCACGGTACATTGACTAATGAACACCTCGTCGCATAATGATCCGCATCGCGCGCGCCCTCCTAAAACATCAAAGAAAAAACTCCCCGTGGGGAGTTTTTTCTTTACTGCGGAGAGGGAGAGATTCGAACTCTCGAGACCGTTTCCAGTCTGCCGCATTTCGAGTGCGGTGCCTTCGACCACTCAGCCACCTCTCCAGCGGGCGTTTGAACGCCCAAGACAGCAATCCTGAGGATTACAGCCCGGTATACCGCATATTTTGGGCATACCAACGATCTGGCCGTGCATTAAAGTACCACACTTTCCCGGGCAGAGAAAATACGCTATATTGCTCTCGATTGGCCCTAT
>CAZVMJ010000032.1:0-6355 GCA_964628005.1 uncultured Candidatus Saccharibacteria bacterium
GCGATGTGGTCTCGCTGAATCCTGAACGGATTGAGCTTGCGAAAGTCGGTGCACGCGATCTTGATTTGATCACTGCCGCGGAGCTCGAGCGACTGATGAAAGGACCCAAGGGAGACGATCTGCAAGCGCTGCGCGATCGCGCAATCCTTGAACTCCTCTTCTCTACCGGACTTCGCGTGTCTGAACTGTGCAACCTGAATCAGGATATCGACCTTTCCCGCGATGAATTTTCCGTACGCGGTAAGGGTGAAAAAGTGCGGGTGGTATTCCTCTCCGACGATGCAAAAAAGGCAGTCTCAGCCTACCTAAAAAAGCGCGGAGACTTTGGCGAGGCGCTGTTTGTGGGTTACAGCAAAGCGCGTAAGAAAGGAAAAGATTTATCCCGGCTCACTCCTCGCTCCGTGGAGCGGCTTGTAAAGTCGTATGCGACGAAAGCGGGTATTACGCGCAAGGTTACACCGCACGTTATTCGGCACTCATTCGCAACAGATCTTCTTTCTAACGGAGCGGATCTGCGCTCTGTGCAGGCACTGCTTGGTCACGCGAACATTTCCACGACACAGGTGTACACACACGTGACCGACTCCCATCTGCGGGAAGTGCACAAAGCGTTTCATGGGAAGCGCAGGCGTTAAAAAAGGCGACACAAGGACGTGTCGCCTTTTGACAGAGGGTGCTGCGTTAGTTTTGTGTGCCTCGTTTTAGGAAGAGAGTAAATGATGGTCGCTTGCTCGGCGTTCGTGTAACGCTATATCGCGGCGCGGTGGGTTGTGCACTCGGGTTTTGTGTGCGGAACTGTGATACGCGGTCTTCGGGGGTCTGAAACGCAGCCCACTCCCCTGAACCCTTTGCGCGAGGGCTCTCAAAAACGCTGTATTCTCGGTCGCTTCGCTGGTTCATAGGCCATGGTTCGCGGGCTTTTTACTGACGTCGCCGTAATGTCGGCGTTTCATTCCTGCGATATCACATATATACGCCTGTAGCCGTGTAACAACCGTGAAGATACTCATTCGGCGCATGCGTGCACTCCTGTGCTAGGCTAACGGCTATGAAACTGGCTACCTGGAACATAAATGGCATACGAAACGTGCATAAGAAAGGTTTGCTCGTTCCTTTTTTTGAGCGCGAATCCCCTGACATCGTGGGTTTTCAGGAGACGAAAGCCGAGCAGAGTCAGTCGGAGGTTGATCTTCCGGAGTATGAGGAGTTTTGGAACTCCTCGAAGCTGAAGAAGGGGTATTCCGGAACAGCTATCTTCACTCGCCCCTCCCCTATATCGGTTTCATACGATTTTCCCGAGGAAATACGTGAAAAGTACACACTCGCTGATTCCTATGGAGATCCAAACGCCGAAGGGAGGATCGTGGCCGCTGAATACGAAGACTTTCACTTTGTGACCGTCTACACCCCAAACTCAAAGGATGATTTAAGCCGCATTCCCCTTCGGCACCGCGCTTGGGATCCGGCGTTTCTTGAGTACATGAAACTACTTGAGGAAGAAAAGCCGGTCATTTTCTGTGGAGATCTCAATGTGGCGCACACTGAGGATGATCTTGCGAATCCTAAGCCGAATATGGGCAAAAAGGGGTTCACTCAGGAAGAGCGATCAGGAATAGACGCTTTGATAGCGGCAGGGTTTGTGGATGCGTTTCGTCTTTATACACATGGCAAGGGTCATTACACCTGGTGGAGTCATTTTGCGAACGCTCGCGAGCGCAATGTGGGTTGGCGTATTGATTACTTCTTTGTGAGCGAATCCCTCGCCCCGCTCGTGACACGCGTAAAAATACATCCGGATATCATGGGCTCAGACCACTGCCCTGTTACGCTCGAGATAAATCTATAGGTCTTGTCCGATATAAAGGACAGAATCAACTGAATACTTGAGTTATCCACACTGGTGTCCTTTACTTGTTTTTAAAGGACAGTATTCTTACTCGCAGATGGTCTTTACGGTTCTCGTTCGTTCTCGAATCAACGAGATTCATAGGTACAATGTACTCGCACACATAATTACAGGTTGCCTCCGCAACCATTGGATGCCTTAGTACAATTGTCCGAAACAAAGCTCGTGTTCTTTAAAGAGAAGGAACGAAGCCACACTTAAAGTCGCCTGACGGCGGCGATCCAACAAGAGAGAACTGGGTCGCTACGTCAGGCGATTTTTTTATGGAAAGCCGGACAGCCAGCTGTCCAATAGGAAACCCCCGAGGTCATTAGGGCCTCGGGGGATTTGTTTCTTGGTGGCTAGGAAACGTGATGTTTCTTTCTGAGTGCGGCAATCGCAGCCTCATCTTCAGCTTCGCGGCGGTCCTTCCCGGCCTCGCCAAGTGTCTTGAGGTCTTCGTTTGAGAGGCCCCGAAGCTCTGTTGAGCGGTTTTCAAGGTATTCAGCGGTATTTTTCTCAGGCGCATCGAGTACTTCTTCGAGCAGCGCGTGTAGTATCCAGCCAATACGCGGTCCTGCAGGTTCGCCGAGCGCGATCAGTTGACTGCCATCGATCTTGAGCATTCCGACTGACACAGGATCGCGCAGTGCTTCATCGATCATGGACATGTATTTTCGTAGACGAAACGGGTGTGCCTTTGGTCGGCCGGTGCCGATGCGGTCACACACGCGCAGGTTGAGGAGGTGCTCAATATTCCCCTGCCCTACCTTCGCGATCAATCTTCGGACCGCGGAGAGCGTAATCTCATCAGGATCGGAGAAGAACATATGCGCGCGTACCAGAATAACCACTGTTTCCGAGAGGTCTTTCGGGTACTTGAGCTCTGCGAGGATCTTTTTAGCCATCTTTGCTGATACCACGTCGTGGCCATGGAAGGTCCAGTCCCCTTTCTCGTCGGACCATTCACGGGTCGTCGGCTTCCCTATGTCGTGCAGGAGTGCGGCGAGGCGCACCTCAAGTGGCCACGATTGATCGGCAGCGTGCTGGACGCTGCGCAAGAGGTGCTCGAACACATCGAATGAGTGTGCCTGATTCTGCGCACATCCGATGCCCTCTTCAAGCTCTGGCATCACAAATTTCAATACCCCGAGCTTTTGTGCCATGTAAATGGCCTGTAAAGGCCGCTCAGACATGAGGATACGCGTCAGCTCATCTCTGATGCGCTCCTTCGATATTTTTTCCAACTGAGAGGCATTTGACGCGATTCCGGCCATAGTCTCTCCGTCGAGTGCAAAATCGAGTTCTGCGGCGATGCGGATACCGCGCAACATGCGCAGTGCGTCTTCTTCAAAGCGGGCAGAAGCATTCCCTACGGTAACGAGCACCTTGCGCAGGAGATCCTCCCGGCCATTATGCGCGTCTACGAGTTCCCCTGTTGCGGGGTTGTATGCAATTGCATTGACGGTGAAGTCACGTCGCTCGAGGTCGTCGGCGAGTGTTTCGCTGAACCGTACTTCATCCGGATGGCGGGCATTTGAGTACTTTCCTTCAATGCGGTACGGCGTAACCTCAACCACCTTGAGTTTCGGGTTCTCTGATTCGGTCACGACACCAACGGTTCCGAAGCTGTTTTCGTAGAAGGTTTCAGGAAACAGCGCTTGGATGTGCTCCGGCTTTGCATTTGTGGTGATATCCCAGTCTTTGGGTTCACGACCAAGTAGCATGTCGCGAACACACCCGCCAACCAAATACGCTTCGTAGCCGGCGTCACTCAGTGCTTTATGAATTGCCTGGATTTCCTCCGGGACGGCAAGTGCAGCCTTCATGCGGGCTATTGTACTTTGTAGAGACTCATTGGAACAGGTGCATGGGTTTGTTCTAAAACAGCACACCCCACCAAAAGACTTTGGCGGGGTGTTGATGAACGGGGCTCGCTGTGGGTTAGTGCTTTGGACGCAGACGGCGAAGCTTGCCGCCTACCCAGCGAAGGACGACGTAGTTGCCTGGGGTGAACCCGAGCCGCTCTGCCATCGCTGACAAAGAGCCGATTTTTCTCGTTATTACGACGCGAGATTTGACCCCCGGCTTGGGAAGGTCGACGAAAATGCAGTCGTTCGACTGCACCAGAAACATCGTATTTCGCATACAGATACTCCACTAGCGAGTGTTGTTTGCCATGAATATAATGACACGTGAAAAATCAATGTCAAATGAGATGTGTAGTGAGGGTGGTATGCAAACGGACCGCATATGCGGCCCGTGCATTGGTGCTCCCGGAGGGATTCGAACCCCCAATAACAGTTCCGAAGACTGTCGTGATATCCATTTCACTACGAGAGCGAGTGCGGGTATCTTACCCTATTCCCCGCGATACGGAAATTATTTCCGTTTTGAGGTGGATCGAAGCCCTTGTGGTGGGCTACAAAGAAAAAACCGAGGAAATCCCTCGGTTTTTTCTTTTCTGTGCGGGTACGGAGAATCGAACTCCGATCTCCACCTTGGCAAGGTGGCGTTCTACCATTAAACCATGCCCGCATATGATACTCGTTGCTCGCTTTAGGTCGTATCATCTCCTAAAGCCCGTGACTGGTCGGCGAAACGCTCACGTCGCGCTGGATTATACCGCACGCGTGCATCACGGCAATGCCTCACCCTACTACTTTTCCTCACCCTTCTTTGGTGGCAGTACCATCACGGCACTGTTCACTTTTGGTGGTGTCGGAGTTGTCCGATAGGCGCTGTAGATTCCAATTGCCGCAGCAACAAGGAGAATCACCGGAATAAACCAGTTTAGCCGGCAATCAGGTATGAAGTACCAGAACGCGAGGAGTGCTGCGAGCGGTACCGCAATCAATATCGACGGGAGTGCGGTGTGCTTCTCTGTAAGGGGCGGCTGCGAGAGACCAACGAATGCGGCGATTACGAAGAAGATGGCAAGCAAGATAAACCACAGCTGGTACGCCCCATTCTCGGAGCATGCCTTTACAATGCTCTCCACAATCGATGTCGACGTGGCTGATGTGGTGCCTACGACCGGCTTCCCGCTATTGGACGTTGAAGAGCCCTTCACGCTCCCCTGTCCGCCGTGCGATGTTCCTGAGACAGATCCTGGTACCGCTGACGTCGTCGGGTTCTCAGTGGTTACACTACCGTCACCATTTGCGGTGAAGGTTACCGTGGTGATGCAGGTTGGTTGGCCTGGAATTGATGAGAGCAGTGTAACGGTTACCGGAACAGCGCGCTGTACATTCACGGTGGTGTCGATGTGGAGGCGAAGTGCACCGTTCGGCTCAATGCGCCGCGACATGTAGTTAAACGGGATGGCCACGTCCCCTGCTTTCCCGAATACGCCAACATAGGCGGGATCGGACACAACGATCTCAAACGACTGAAGTTCGCCGTCGTACACGAAGGTTCGAACGTCGCTCACGAATACCGGAGCGCACATGTTACCTCCCTGTGGGAGTACCTGGCGAGTAGCGACTGATGCTGTCTCTGCTGCGGCAAATGCAGGCATAGCAAACAGCGCTGTAGCTGTCAGTACACCGACGATGCCGCGAAGTGTGCGGGATGTGGCGTTCATAAAGATTGCCGACACCGTATCCCCTCGCCTGCTATAGCGTCAAGCCGCCGCGGGCCAAAGTGGCGCGCCTGTCAAATGCGTGTTGTGAAAGCCGTCAGGAACAACCGTATCAGAAGCCCTCTACAAGACAGGATGTTCTTTTACCTCGGACAAATCCACAAGAATCATCAAATCTGTGGATAACTTATGGGTATAAGTGGATAACGGACAGGAAAATTGACCCTTTGATGTCCCTAAAAGGTGGTGTATATGGCTCAACAAAGCCATTTTCTATAGAAATGTTACAGACACATCAGATATGCACTTATATACACACTCGGCCTATCGTGTTGCATATGAAACATGGTCCGCATGTTTCCCGTGAAAGGTATACTTGAAGCCATGGGTTCACGTGCAACGCACCTGAGTATAGGGATGCTTGGAGAGGCGATTGCTTGCAAGTACTTGGCAAAGAAGGGGTATGTCATACGGGAGCGAAACCACCGGAACGCGGCGGGAGAGATCGATATTGTAGCCGCAAAGGGCGCGACACTACACCTTATTGAGGTGAAGACGATTTCACGTGAAAAGTCTCTTCCTTCCATACGACCAGAGGATAATGTAACTCCGTCTAAGCTGACGAAGATGTATAAAGCGGCTGAACTCTACCTCGTAGGAAGGGGAGAGATGTCTGCGTACCAACTCGATGTTGTCACAGTGACGCTCGACCATGCAACTCGCAAGGCTCACTGCACCCTCTACGAACAAGTGCTATAAAGTCCTCGGACGGCTCTGTAGAGCCATTTGTCTTTTATGTCCTAGAATGTCTTTTATCGGGCTGCTGGGAATCGAACCCAGTCTACATGGTCCCAAACCATGCGTACTACCGGTATACTACAGCCCGT
>CAZVMJ010000033.1:0-6209 GCA_964628005.1 uncultured Candidatus Saccharibacteria bacterium
GGGAATATTGCTCTGGTTCGTGATCTCAAACGTGATGTTGAGAAAGTGGCCCGGATTAATGATGCCTGCGGTGTTGTGAATCATGAGTCCGATTCGGGCGAGCGACGACTTGCCGCCAACCTGAATGAGGTAGTGATCCGATCCAAAAAATTCCTTCGAGAGGCCGAGTACAGAGACGCCCGGGTGAAGCACGAACTGATCGCCATCCTTCACAATTTTCTCGGTGGTCTTTGCGTAAATCTTATTTGCCGGATCAACATAATGCGTCGATGAGGCGTCGTTCTCGATGAATTTATTGCCCAGGAGAATGTCGTAGCTTGCGGGTTGGAGGCGGTCAATCACAAACGGCTCAAGGGTGATCTCACCGGTTCGGACTGCGTCCTGAATGTCTACATCAGAGAGAAACATAGGTCGTGTGAAATTATTGTATATCGAATATTTTCTCTGTCCCGTAGAAATCCTGCCAGTGCATGTTGTAATACGCGAACATGCGCTCGAGACGATCCTGCGGAAGCTCCGTGGCGCCGACGGAGGCCATAAACGCATCAATATCTGCGCGTGCCGCATCTGCTTTTTCCGGCGAATCAACCACTTTCTCAAACTCGGCCAGGTATCCGTATCCGGCATTCTTATCCATGCAGATGGTCACGCCGCCTGCCGTGTATTCTTCACGCTCACGCGACCACTTTGCCTGGTAGGAGAATCCTGCCTGGAGCAAGATATCGTCGAGTGCGCTGAGCGAGAGCGGTACGGTTTCCTCAAACTCTAAACGCGAGACGCCGTTTGCGCTTGTGTCTGCACCGACGGACGCTTTCACGACGAGAATCACGCGCTCCGATCCGTCGCCTTTTTGCACGTAGCGCGTGCGAATGGAAAACGTGTTTGCGCGTGCCACCAGATCGCGCATTTTTTCAGCCCCTTCGACAGAGAGGATTGATGCTGTCGCTTCGGCGAGGCGCGACAGATCGCCACCCTCAAAGTAGTGATTAAGCTGCTTGTTCTTGGATGTGCGGGTGCAATCGGGGTACTTTGCACGCACCGTATTCATTACCTCGGTTGCGCGCTCTGCCGAGCCCAGTAGTGACTTCACTTCAACTTCGTAGTTTTGCATAGATAGATAGGGTGAGTGGGAGGTCATTATAGCCAGACGTATATGTGCACGTTTGAACAAACGGGGGATATAAGGTGTGGTGCAAAATTGTTGCGCGGTTCCTGAAAACGTGGTGTTGTACGTAGCAGCATTCATGCCGAGCGTACACCTCGTGTGCTATCGTTTCGCCATGAGTATCCACGAAACCTACGCAGGCCCCATCCATTTCAATACCCGCCGCGCCGGCCCCGAGATTATTTCGATTGCCGCGATCGGATCAAATCGGGTGTTGGGATCAGGCAATGAGCTCATATGGCACATTCCGGATGACCTCAAGCGCTTTAAGGCAGAGACGCTTGGACATCCGATGATCTTGGGGCGCAAAACATTTGAATCCATTCTCGGATACTTGGGCAAGCCGCTGCCGGGACGCACGAACATCGTCGTGACGCGAGACGCCAGCTGGGCGCATGAAGGCGTCGTGGTGCGGCATACCATTGAAGATGCAATAAGTTATGCAAAGACGCTCGACGAACACAAGATCTTTATAGGCGGCGGTGCACAGATCTACACTGCTGCGCTACCGTATACCGATACCCTCATGCTCACGGTGATAGACGATGTACGAGAAGGAGACGCCTTTTTTCCGGAATACCAAGCGGAATTTCCGAAAGTACGATCAGAGGTGGTGCGTGAGCATGAAGGCCTCACGTATCGATGGGAAGACAGGACGCGCTAGGCGCTTTCCAGAGAGTGTAAGATTTTGCGGTACATCGCTTCCACGATGCGCTGCTGTTCTGCACCCGATTTCACATAGTGATCAAGTCCAGGACCGGCATTAATTTCAATGACGGTATACGGGGCCGCGCCGTCGTCAATGGAGCCGTGAATCATAAGGTCTACACCACACAGACGCAGGCCCATGTCGCGCGTAATCCGTGCCGCAATGGATGCAAACGCTGGGTGAATACTATGGGTGGCATCAACGGCGTCTCCGCCCGTCGAGAGATTTGCATTATCGAGCAGAAAAATCTGCTCGTCCCGTGCCGGTACGGATGCGAGCGTGAGGCGCTGTGTCTTGAGCTTGGTGCGGATACGCGGATCATCAAACGAAATCACGGTGTCGCGCTTAAGGCGAATGAATTCTTTTTGCTTTCGCTTCAAGAGCTGCAGAATGGTGGCGCGGCCATCGCCAACAACATTAAGCGGAATCCGCTCGTAGGCAGAAATTACATCGCCTTCCAACACGACGATGCGGTAATCGCGTCCTTTCAGCGGTTCCTGTATAAGTGCCACTTTGTCATTGCGGAAAATATGCGCGAGGGCACGGCGAAGTGCGCGCTCGTTGTGCGCCATGGACACTCCAAATCCCTGGCTTCCGCTGTTTGGCTTCACGATACGCGGGTATCCGCGCTTCTTCGCGTATCTACACGCCGCATCCGTGCCCTTATCTGAACCGATAGCTGCAGCCCATTCCGGCGAATAGAATGATGCGCTCTCCGGGACCGGATACCCCATTTTCTTCAGGAAGAATGCGGCGTAGTCTTTATCTTTTGCCACATCGGAGGCGCCTACCGGGTTGAGATCGAGTGTGTTGTAGCGAAAATAGCTTCGCGTGCCGTTTTTAAAGGTGATTTGTCCGACGACACCCCATGTGGGTTCAAGGAGTACCTGTGCACCAATTTCTGCCCCCAGCTTCTGCAGTAGAGGTCCGAGAATCATGCTTTCCTTCTTTCGCTTTCTGCGTGCGTCAGCCATCGCGCGATGATATATGAGCAATAGTATTTGGTAT
This sequence comes from uncultured Candidatus Saccharibacteria bacterium, assembly GCA_964628005.1. Lineage (GTDB taxonomy): Bacteria > Patescibacteriota > Minisyncoccia > Phycocordibacterales > UBA2100 > UBA10103. The sequence continues at coordinate 2,883 of CAZVMJ010000033.1, forward strand.
AGTGTGCGCATGGAAGAAACCGCTACACCTCCGTGGTACGTACTTACCGGTGGACCGTGCGCAGGGAAGACAACAACAATCGATGAGCTGGCAAGTCGTGGATATTTTGTGATGCCTGAGCCGGCGCGTCTCATCATTAATGAGCGTCTCGCGAAGGGATTTTCGATCGAAGACATAGTGTCGGATCCGCAGTGGCTCCCGTCGGTGGTAGAGCGTGCCGTTACACAGGAGCGCACCATGCCGAAAAACCAGCTCTGGTTTTTGGACCGCGCGACGCCGGACTCGCTCGCGTATTACAAAAAGTGGCATCGCGAGATTGAACCTTTTTTTGCAGACGCAATGCGCACCGTTCGGTACCGGAAGATCTTTCTCCTTGATCTCGTTGATTTTTCAAATGACGAAGGTCGTCCGGAATCGGCAGCGGAGGCTACTGAGTTGCACGATATGATTCGCGAGGCGTATACGAGCCAAGGATATGAAATCGTGAATGTCCCCGTTCTGCCTGTTGCAGACCGTGTTGAGTTCATCCTGGAGCGGTTATAATAGTGGGGCGCTTCTCATGAAGAAAGATGCGCGTGCTCGCTTCGTCAGAAAGGCATAGGTCGAAGCGCATTTATTACTCTGCGAGTCGGGAGGGTTCGACCTCGACGGGATTCGACGCCCCGGAGAGACCAAACGATTCGCGTGCAAAGAAAAGGCCCGCAGGACATGACGCCCTGCGGGTTTTTTCTTTGTACAGAAGAACGGCGAGGTACCTAGTGTGCAGTTTCGCCGTAGACGATCGCGTAGAAGGTGAACGCGACGGTTGCCGCTTTCAGCGGGTCAGCGAGACGTCGCTGGCCGCTGAAGGAATCGAGCTCCTTGAGCACATCCACGAGAGGTCGGGACGCTTCCGTGCGCATAAGCGCATTGTGGCGATCGGTGGACGATGTGCGATGAATGATATCGCTGGCGATCATGATGAAATCGCCGATCGTCCGCCCCTTGAGTACCCAGATGAGGCTCGTCGGAATCGGCTGCCTCGCGCCGAGACCATGAGCATGCTCTGAGGAAGCCGGCTCCGCCCCGGAGTCGCCATGCCTCGATTTCGTGTCCTTGGGTAGGCTATTATTGATCCGCATCGGATCCCCCTTACTGTTTCAGACCAAGTCCGGTGCGAATGAGGTACCAGTTCACACCCACGAGTACTACTACCATAGATAGGAGAATTGATACAGCGAGCGCCATGGACACGTCGCTCTGGCCAAGGAATCCGTATCGGAAACCGTTGATGAGGTAGAAGAGCGGGTTTGCGTAGGTGATAGCCTGCCACCAGGTGGGCAATGAGTGTATCGAGTAGAAGATACCGCCGAGGTACACAAGTGGGGTGAGTACGAATGTTGGGACGATGTTAATGCCATCGATCGACTTCGCGTAAATGCCGTTTACAAGACCGGCGAGTGCAAAGACGAGTGAGGTGAGTATCGCAAAGCCCAAGATAATAGCGAGCGAGGTCATGGTCAGAAACACGTTCGTGAAGAAGAGAGATACGGCCAGCACCACTGCGCCTACGAGCACTCCACGCACAACACCTCCGCCCACGAAACCGGCAATCATGAGCCATGGTGGGGTCGGGGAAACCAGGATCTCATCAATGGATCGTGCAAAGAATTTTGAGCTGAAGAACGTAAATGAGGTGTTCGAATACGAGTTCGTCACAATCGCGAGCATTACGAGGCCTGGTACAACGAAGGTCATGTACGGGACGCCCTGCATATCACCTATTTGCGAGCCAAGGACGGTTCCGAAAATCAGGAAGTAGAGTGATGAGGTGATCGCAGATGGCACGAATGTTTGGACCCAAATGCGAAACATGCGCACCACATCTTTGCGCAGCATTGTGTAGAAGGAGATCCACTTTTGATACGGTGTCATATTAGTCGCGCTTAGCCTCGCTGGTGAGCTTGATAAATACCTCTTCCAAGCGGCCACCCTTGTAGCCGTCGGCGTTCTCGGTGCCGTCGCTCATGGCAAGAATTTCGTCCATGGTGCCGTTTGCCACAATCTGTCCGCGCGCAATGATGGCAACGTGCTTCGCGAGCTGCTCAGCTTCTTCGAGATAGTGCGTGGTAAGGAGGATCGTAACGCCGCTCGACGTGAGCTTGCGCAGGTAATCCCACATGCCTCGGCGCAATTCTACGTCCACGCCTGCGGTCGGTTCATCGAGCACGAGGAAGCGCGGTTTATGAATGAGCGCGCGCGCGATCATCAGGCGTCGCTTCATGCCGCCGGAGAGTGCCATAGCACGATCATTCATCTTGTCGCCAAGACCGAGATCGGTGAGGAGTTGTTCGGCGCGCGGAATAGCCTCGGCACGCGGAATGCCGTAGTAGCCGCCCTGATTGACGACGATATCAATCGGCTTCTCAAACGGATTGAAATTGATTTCCTGTCCCACGAGTCCGATCTGTGCTTTGGCGAGCTCCGGCTCCTTGTCGATGTCGTACCCGAATACCGAAACAGATCCTTCGGATTTATTGACCAAGCCCGTTGCGATTCCAATAAGCGTTGTTTTGCCGGCGCCGTTTGGGCCGAGCAGTGCAAAGAAATCGCCGTCTTGAATTTCAAGCGATACACCCTTGAGGGCCGAAGTACCGGTTGCGTAGGTCTTCTTGAGGTCTTTAATTGAGAGTGCAGATGCCATAGGGGGCTACGATAGCATGCGAGTAAGGTTGGTAAAGGTTTCGTTTGGGTCCTGTACGGCGAGTGTCGGAATGACGCCGATCACTGTTTCGTCATTGCCGCCCGGGAACAGTGCATCGCCCATATATATGCAGTCGTCTGCATTCCACCCCTCACGGGCAAGCAGGCGAGAAATATTGTAACCCTTGTGCTTGCCGAGCAGGATGAAGTCGAAGGTGGTAGAACCCGCTGCCATTACATCGATGCCAATGGTGTGTAACTGGGCGACACCATCGGCATGCGTTTCGAGCAATCGGCGCCGCTTTGATTGATCAGGATCGGCTGCATATTTCTTCTCATTTGGCTGATGAAAACCAATGACGCTGGAGGCAAACTGACTACCGCGGTTTTCAAAGATGTCGTTTTCGTCGTCGAGCGTGAGACCTTCCGCCGCAATGAATGCATCAGTGAGTGTTCGTGCAAACGGGCGAACAATCGCTTCCTGTTCAGGTGTGACGGTCTCACGCCAGAGGTCGGAGCCGTCTTTATGGACGGCAAAGTTGCCCTGCTGGCTGAGCATGTAGAAACACCCGGTCGGATCAAAGGGGATTTGCTTTCGAATTTGATCTTCCGCGCCCCCGGTCACGACAATGACATCCGCGCGCT
>CAZVMJ010000034.1:0-5997 GCA_964628005.1 uncultured Candidatus Saccharibacteria bacterium
GATGTGGGAGCGGCAGCTGCACAATAATGCCGTCAGTTTGCTGTGAAAGTTCACGCACGGCATCCATCGCGGCTTCCGTCGTGTTTTCTGTGAGCTCACGACGAACAAGGGTGATATCAAGATTTTCTGCCGCTTTCTTTTTAATTCTTACAAACGATTCAATAACAGGATCATTCCCCGCAAGCACCACACCCAAGGTGATGGGTCCAGAAACAGCTGTTCGGCGCTCTGACAGAGCACGGAAGAGATCCGCGGCAATTGCCTTTCCGTCAACAATCTTTGCTTTCATACATTAGTGAATCGAGGCGGCGGTCTTCTCCAGCCCATGGAGCAGACTAACTGCGGGATTATACCCGAGTCGGGATTCCGCTTTCGCAATATCGGCTTCGCTGTGCAAAATATCGCCAGCTCGCCCGGTGCCGTAGATTGGCGCGATTGATGTCCCGAGCACCGTATTGATCGCAGCGACCAGCTCGCTGAGCGTCGTACGTCCGCGACCCGCAACATTAAAAACCTCGCCCGCAACTCCCGGCGTTTCAGCCGCGAGGAGATTTGCTGCTACCGCGTCTGTCACATAGGTAAATCCTCGTGAGCCTGATCCGTCGCCATTGATGGTCGGCTGCTGTCCAGATTTCATTATTTTGATGAATTTTGGAATAACGGCAGAGTATTCCGAATCTGGATTCTGACGCGGTCCATAAATATTGAAATAGCGGAGCGAGACCGTCTCGAGGCCATAGAACGTGTGGAACTGCTTCGCATACGCCTCACCCGCGTACTTTTGCAGCGCGTACGGAGAAAGAGGGTTTGGAGACATCGTTTCAACCTTCGGCAGCGTTGGAGTATCACCGTAATACGAGCTCGATGCTGCATACACAACACGGGACACACCTGCCTCACGTGCAGCAACCAATACCTTGAGCGTTCCTGTGGCATTTGCCTCATGCGACGCAACGGGCTCCATAATCGAGCGAGGCACCGATGGCATGGCCGCTTGATGAAACACATATTTCGCCCCGCTACACACCTCTTTCAAAAGAGTCTCATCAAGAATACTCCCCTGTCGAAATTCGACCGCACCGCGCAGGTGTTCGATATTTTTTTCCGCACCCGAATAGAGATCGTCGACTACCACAACGCGATAGCCTCGCGCGACAAGTTCGTCACACAAATGCGAGCCGATGAATCCCGCACCTCCTGTTACCACGACCTTATCAGCCATATGGGCATCTTACCCTACGATCCGCGAGCTGTAAGCACGATGCGAATGGTCTGGAGAATCACGAACAAATCGAGCAAGAGTGATCGATGTTTCAGGTAATACAGATCGTATGACAGCTTCTCTTTTGTTGCCGCGATGTCTGCACCATGGTGCGGATGCCGATCGTGTCGCAGCTGCGCCCACCCCATAAGCCCCGGCGTTACGAGATAGCGCGCGTTGTAGTACGGAATGCGGGCACTGTACTGTGAAGCGAGTGCCGGCAATTCGGGTCGTGGTCCCACGAGCGAAAGATCGCCTTTGAGCACATTCCACAGCTGTGGCAGCTCATCAATACGAAGCAATCGGAGCCATTTTCCGACTCGCGTCACTACAAGCTTTGTCTTACCACCTTCGCCATAATTACCGGAATCATTACCACTCATGCTGCGAAACTTCACAATCTTCACCGGGCGCTGAAAGCGACCAACGCGCTCCTGGGTGATAAACACCTCCCCGGCATCATCAAGCTTAATGAGGAGCGCTACGATCGGGTATGCCGGGAGTGAAAAGATGCCGAGAACAAGCGCACCGATAATATCGATCACTCGTTTCAATGCGTCATACACGCGCGACGTTGCAGCGGAGCGCAGCACCCATTCATATTTCACGAGCGACAACGGAACGCGGTCAAACATTTCTTCGTACAGCTCTGCTGCATCAATGAGCGCAAAACGGCGCTTGTGAAATGCCGCGTCATAAATGATCGGAAGTGCGGCAGAAACCGCAGCATCGGAGAGATCAACGACGAGGAATGTGACATCTTCTTCTGCGGCTACGCGCACCGTTCGCTGAATCACCTCGTGTGACGGCGCCGTAGATGTGTCCACCATGTAGTCGAATGAAAACGGTGCATGTGGATCATTCTTTACCTCTTCCGCAAGTGCATGCGCGTCCGTACCGGAGGCAATGAGCACGCCTCGCAATCGCTTTGCTCGCGGCAGATTCGAAAAAATGAAAAGCCGCCAGACGATAATGAGCACAAACGATACGACGAGATACAAGACGAGGATTGTCTTCGGAGCAAGACCAAATACCGGCAGCGCAAAAAAGAATGAGGCTGCGATCACCATGTTTATCATCTGTGTATAGAGGATGGTGGCGGGCAACCGACCACGGAATATCCGCGTATGCCGCCCATACAGACCGGCAAGGAAGAAGACGATGATCCACGCCGCAAACAGGAAGGTGAACGGAATGAGGTGCAGTTTGAAAAGGTCCCAAGACGGGATTTCGAGGTAGCGCAAAGCGAGCGTTGCCCAGAGAGAGAGCGTGAACACCAAAATGTCGCCCGTGAGGAGTAGAATATACTCCCGTTTCGGTATAAGTGTCATAGCGCCAGTGGGCGTATCATGGCATTCTGATTATGATGAATCAAGACATGCCAACAACCCGAAAAAAGGTCCTATTTTTGATCACCAAGGCCACATTTGGCGGCGCACAGCGGTATGTGTACGATCTGGCAACGAACCTCCCTCAGAACGAATTTGAAACAGGGGTTGCCTTCGGCGTTAAGGGCAAATTGACCGAAATGCTGGGAAGCAAAGGAATCCCGATGCTTGAGATCCCCTCCCTGAATCGCGACATTTCACTTACAACCGATGCTCGGAGCTTCTTTGAAATCCGCCAGGCCATTCGCGATGCACGGCCCGACATTCTGCATGTGAACAGTTCGAAAGCAGCAGCGCTCGGTGCCCTCGCAGGACGACTGGAGGGGGTACGAACCATTATTTTTACTGCGCACGGATGGCCATTTAAAGAAAGTCGCAACATCATATCCAAAGCGATACTATTTCTCATTAGCTATTTCACCGCCCTCTGTGCCACGCACGTGATTGTGGTATCAAAAACCGACGAAACGATTGGACAGATGATGGTCGGTGCGGGCCATAAAATGGTACATATTCCGCTCGGTCGTGAGCAACTGAATTTGGCCTCCCCCCAGGATGGCTTTCGCGAAATGTTTGGCTCGCTCAATCCACCCTACATTAAGCCCGATACCATTCGCATTGTTTCGATTGCAGAACTCACCCGCAATAAAGGCATTCGGTTCGCAATTGATGCAATTGATGAACTCGTACACAAGCGCGGGAAAGACTGCGTGTATGTGGTTGCCGGTGAGGGAGAAGAACGAGACAACCTTGTTGCACACATGCATGCACGCTCACTGTCCGACAACATCTTCTTCCCGGGCTTCATTCCAGACGCGGCGCGATACCTCTCAGGTTTCGACGTGTACCTCCTTCCCTCACTCAAGGAGGGCATGCCGTACGTACTCATCGAGGCGTCACTCGCCGGATTGCCGATCGTGGCAACAACTGTTATAGATCGCGATCTCGCCGACCAGCTCTCTCAAACACGACTGATTCACCCAATGAATTCGGTTGAGATAGCAGACGCCATCAGTGAGATGGCAACACGCTCACGCACGGCACAAACCATTGAAAACCGGTTTCCTTTGCCGGACATGCTTGCTCGCACGCTGGAACTCTATCGGCACGCCTAGACCATACCGACCATCTCGGTCTCATCACGCGCCTGAATGGATGGGCGCGCATAGCGACGCAAGCCCATCAAGACACCGAGCGTTGCGTATTCCGTCAGGAGGTGTGAACCGCCGTAGCTCATAAAGGGCAACGTCGTTCCGGTAATCGGCAGGAGCGCCATATTCATACCAACGTGAACAATAAACTGCGCCAGGAAGTAAATCGCAATACCCGCGGCAAGCAACGAGTCAAAGTTATTTGCACCGTGCACCGCAAGTGTGAGGATGCGCATAATCAGCACGCCGAAAAGACCGAGCAGTAGAATGACGCCGATGAATCCCCACTCTTCGGCATAGGCGGCAAAAATGAAGTCGGTTTCAAACTCCGGGAGAAATTGCAGCTTGGACTGCGTTCCGTATCCAATACCCTTTCCTGTCAGCTCGCCGGAACCAACCGCCACGGTGGACTGATAGGCGTTGTAGCCCGTATCCTGAATATCCGCGAGCGGGTGCAGGAACGTCATCACGCGCTCCTTCTGATACTCGCGAAGTCCAAACGACCACAGCCCGGCAAAGGCGACGATGCCGGTAACCATGAGCACAGCAAGGTGCTTCCATGAAATACCCGCGACAAGCACCATGCCAAACCAGATAGAAAAGATGATGATCGCCGAGCCGAAGTCAGGCTGAAAGAAGACGAGCATGAACATCGCAAACGCGTAGGCTCCGGAAACAAGAATATGTCGGAAATGCTTAATCTCGATGTGGCGGCGGGCAAAGTATTTTGCGAGCACAATGCAAAGCACAAGCTTTGCCGGATCGGACGGCTGGATCGCGAAAAAGCCAAGATCGAATCGGTTTTGCGAACCGTACACGATCGCACCAAACGCATAGATCAGCGCGAGTGATATGGCGATGATTGCAAAAAGCCCTACCACAACGGGTGTGCGGCGCAGAAAGCTGTAATCAACCATGCTAGCGATAAGAAAGCCTGTGAGCGATACGCCGATCCATACCAGCTGACGATCAAAAAATGCCTGCTCGGGAATGAACGAGCGCATCGTTACGAGGCCCAGCAGCGAAATCGCGAGCGCCGCAAGCAGCATGTACCAATCGATATGGGCGAAGGAACGCACGCGTCCCCCGGAAAGCTGAAACAACCGGGACATACGCTATTTTTCCGGTGAGACCGGTGCGAGCACCGGAATGATGTCGACACGTCCGACCGCGTATTCAAACGGGTCTGGCCACGTAAACGTAATTGCCCGCTTTTCACCACCTCGTAATTTTTCGATCTTTGTCTGAGAAGTTGCAAACGCGTTACCAGCCTGATCAAAGACCGTCGCCACGATCACAAAATCGGTGTAATCGCGCACTGTTGTATTTTTAACAGTCGCATCGAGCCGCGGCTCCGTTTGCGGATTGGTCAACTCCTTGTCGTTCACCACGACAGTTCGCGAGCGATCGCGGAGCGTCTCCCACTGTGGTGTTGTAGTGTACTGGAAATACGTGCGAACGGCTTTTCGATTTCCTGTTTGAATGCCGCTTTCAAACACAGGCGTTACTGCGCCCGGCATCACAAAGGTCTCTCCTTCGCGCTCCGCAACAAGCACGTTTGTCGCATCATAGAGAGAGAACCGGTACGCGACACGCTGTACACCCGCAGTGTCGTTTGAATTCTGGATGTACGCAACAGAATTAAATGACCCATCGCGAACCTGAAAGCTGCGCGCCCACAAGATCGGCGACGGTACAAGCATGCGCTCATCAAGCAGCGGGCACGGCCCGCCGCGATCCGGTGAAGTTTCTCCCTGGTTTTGTATACCGTCAACGCACGTGGGCGGAATGGTGAGATACCAATATGCAATCGGCGTGGCAATAAGAATGAAAAAGAAAAGAAACACGCCTCCGCCGTATGCTGCCCGCCGTCGTGTCGCCCATGTCATGGAGCTATTGTACCTCACGAGAAATATTGACCACACGCACGATGCATCTCCTGCTGCGATGATGAAAGAACGACACCTGTCGCTCGTCTTCATAGTCTGTTCATGCTCTTTGAATAGACTTGTTTGCGGCACGCTCGTTTTACGACGTCGTTGCGACAAGACACCAAAACACCGCACCCTGTGCGGTGTTTTGGTGTGTGCCGAATGGGTAAACAAAACACCCTCCGAAACGGAGGGTGTTTTGTTTGAACATTCTGTGCTGGCGCCTACCTACTCTCCCCTTGCGAGTACCATCGGTTCTGGAGGGC
>CAZVMJ010000035.1:0-5960 GCA_964628005.1 uncultured Candidatus Saccharibacteria bacterium
AGCCGAACCTACTTCTCCAATAAATTTGCAGGTTCGCTCTCGAATAAGATTAATCACGCATCGAGCGGTATGCGTTCCTTTGTGGAGCATACGCTCTGGAAGATTCTTGAGCTCGTCGTTTCTATTGTGGCGAGCTTCGTGGTGGCCTACTTCACGCAGCCGATGCTTGCGTATGTCTTTTTGCTCTGGGTTGGCGTGGTGTTTGCGGTCAATCTCTACTTTGCACGGAAGCGCATTCCGCTCTCTTCGCATGCGCAGCAGCTTGAATCAAAACTTTCCGGTTCGACGGTGGATCTTATGTCGAATATTTCTGCGATGCAGGAATACGCGCGACGCTTGTTTGAAATTGATCGGTTGAAGTCGCTCACGGATGAAAGACGAAATGCGGGGCTGCGCAACTGGCACTTCGGTGAGCGTATTTTGATGCTCAACGGCATTCTGCAGGCGGTCTTTGGAGGTGCGATGGCGTTTGCTGCGGTGTACTACGCCTCGATTGGTTTGATTGCGCCGTCGGAAATTGTGCTCATTCTCACCATTGTGTTTCGCGTTGAAGGATTGTTGCTCTTCATGGGTTCGCATTTGAACTCAATTGCAGAAGACTGGGGTGAGGTGCAGGAGTCGCTCGAAGAGATTCTTGAGCCGCATGAGATTCCGGATCGCACGGGTGCGCGCGAGCTTTCGCTCACGAGTGCTGATATTGCGATTGAAGACATGACCTTCGGCTTTCAGGGACAGCCTGTCTTTAAGAAGCTCTCGCTGCACATACCGGCGGGGCAGCGCGTAGGTTTGGTGGGGCGGTCCGGTGCCGGCAAATCAACACTCATCCGACTCCTTATGCATCATCATGATGTGGACGCGGGTGCGATTCGTATTGGCGGAGAAAATATTGCGTCGGTCACGCAGGAGAGTTTGCGTCGTGCCATTTCGATCGTTCCGCAGGAACCCTTGCTCTTTCACCGCACCATTCGCGAAAACATAAGCTACGGTAAGCCGCATGCCGCCGAAGCCGATATTGTTGAAGCAGCGAAACTGGCACAAGCTCACGCCTTTATTGAGCGACTTGAAGAAAAATACGAATCGCTCGTGGGAGAGCGCGGCGTAAAACTTTCAGGTGGCGAGCGGCAGCGTATCGCCATTGCGCGCGCCATTTTGAAGGATGCGCCGATACTCCTGCTTGATGAGGCGACAAGCGCGCTCGATTCTGAAAGCGAGGTGGAGATTCAAAAGGCGCTCACGTCGCTGATGCGCGGCAAAACAGTGATTGCAATTGCGCACCGTTTATCAACCCTGCGGCAGATGGATCGCATTCTGGTGCTTGAGCGAGGGGAGATTATTGAAGAGGGAACGCATGATGAACTCGTTCGGCGCGGCGGTATGTACGCCGAACTCTGGGCTCACCAGGCCGGAGGCTTCCTGCAGGATTAAATTGACGCGTCATTCCTGATGTGGGATAGATAGCGTGGTCCAAATAGTTACAGAGGAGGTTCCCGTGTGGGATCCGCTTGCAGGGTTTGAAAGCGTAATGCTCTCAAACGGACTGGTGCTGCACTACAAGCACGTGCCGGTCCGTCCGTGGCAACACTTCGGTTTTGTGGTGCACGCAGGTGCGGCACATGATCCGGAGGGGAAAGAAGGGCTCGCACATTTCGTGGAGCATATGGCTACGCACGTTCCGGGCTTGGCGCGTGAGTGGTATGCGATGCTGCTCTCTCAGAGTGGCGGGTATGCAATGTATGGCGAGACATCGTATATCGATACGTACTACTCCGCATTCGTCTCGCGGCACATCATTCCAGAAACGCTGCGTTTGTTTGGCTCGATGCTACGCAATACCTTCGAGCCTTCCGCAATTGAGCACGAGCGTGAGATCATCACGCACGAGATCAAGCGGGACTTTCGCAATGAGTTCAGCGCGGACGTGGTGATGGAAATGCGGCGTCGACTCTACGCCGGCTCACCGCTTGCGCGTATGCCAGCTCCGTACGGGACTGTTTCTTCGGTTGCTGGAATTGCCCGCGAAGACGTGCACGGGTTCAAGAGCCGATATTACAATCCCAAGAATATCTCGGTGATCTCGGCGGGCGGATTGCATGCGCGCGACCTCATTGGGTTGCTCGAGGATTCGCCGCTCGGAATAGAAGGAGCGGGTTCTGTGGCGGCGATGCCGCCGATAGAACATGCGTTTGCCTGCACTGAGGGAAGCTCGCTTCGTTTCAGCGCCCGCGCACATCCAGGCAAGGTGGCCTCGCGAGAAACAGCGGGGTATGAGACTACTGGAATGGTTCCGGGAAATGTGTCTATCGAGGCGGTTCAGGTGTTCGCGCGCATGCTCGAGTCGCGGCTGCATCATGAATTTCGGGACCGTCGTCGGTGGACCTATGGTGTCACTGTTGACGTGCTCGATTTCAAGACGTGTCGCGAGGTTGAGATCGAATGCGATTCGTTTCCGCCGGAGTTCTTCCGCGAGGTGGTCATGATCATTGACGACGCGATTGATGCTGTGGCCGGAGATCATATGACGCGCAATGCGGTGATTACGAGTTGCGTGAACGAGCTTCGCATGCAGGACATGAGCGTGCACGCGATCATTGAACGTGCGCGTCTCTGCGTGAGTGCAGAGCGGCGTGTGATTACGAACAGTGAGCGGATTCGTCGATTCCAGTCGGTGACCGCCGCGCAGTTCGAAATTATCCGAACGGCACTTATGCCGGCTCGTCGGTGGTCCTTGCTCTTGGTGCCGTAATATCGGCGGCACCGTACAAAACGAAAGCCGGGCGCGAAGCCCGGCTTTCTCTGTTATGTGCGTATTGTGCTACACGAGCCACTTAAACATGCGGGCAAGATGCACGACGGTCGTCGATACGACGCCGGTTACAAATGCGCCCCATGCCACATCAGCCATGATGAGTGTGAGCGGCCAGCGAATGAGTGTTGCGGCATTTGTGAGGTCGTACACGCCATAGGTGATGCCGCCGAGCAGTGCACCGTACATAAAGACTGAGGCGAGAGACAACCCTGTAACGCGCGGAATTACAAAGAGAACGATTGCGGCGGCAAGCAGTACATACACCGCAACGCCCGCAATGAAATTAATGTTCCAGGTGCCGTCCGGGTTCAGTCGGGCGAGCGTACCAAACCACTCCTTATAGCGCTCGCTCATTAAATAGCCGATCCAGATCGCATCCAAAAACGCGAATAAAAACATCGACACTAAGAAAATCTTTATAGATGACATATGAAAAGTATAGCAGTTTTGGGGATACGAGATGATGTCAAAGCAGGGGTTTTGCTATTTCCTTAGGCGGGGTTTTGTTGTATCGTGTCCCGGTACGACTGATGCGCGATTAGCTCAGTTGGTAGAGCGACCCCTTGACGTGGGGTAGGCCAGGGGTTCGAGTCCCTTATCGCGCACCCGAAAGAAATGACTCCGTAAGGAGTCATTTTTTGCGGGAGCAGGGACGAGAAAGGCGGAGGCCGACGGGCCGAGCCGGGGTCGCGCAAAATCGCAGCAGCGATTTATGCGTGACCGAGTCCCTTATCGCGCACCCGAAAGAAATGGCTCCGCAAGGAGTCTTTTTTTGCGAGAGCAGGGACGAGAAAGGCGGAGGCCTATGAGCTGGACACGGGGCCAGGTTCGTTCATCTACAGGCCTGCAGGGGCTATCAATTCTTTCAGGTACAATTTGCAGATGGCAGAACAAATCGGACGACACTTCGGGCGATTAGATCACGCGCGCCGCATGGCGTCGCCCGAGCAGGCAGAACTCGATGAAAAAAAAGAGCGCGCGTTTGAAACCGTGGTGCTCAATGAATTGATAGAAACTTTTAAAGACCGATTGGTGGAAGCAGATTTTTCAAGCGAGGAAATGCATGCAATTGAAAGTGAGCTTGCGGGTCTCACATTCCCGCAGGCAGCAAAGGTGTTGTGTACGCCCCACGAAACAGCGCATCGCAAATTTCAGGTCCTTCGCGAACGAATAGACAAAGGCGACATTGAGGCGCGGCAGGTGGTATCGGTTTTACTTGAAGAAGCGGAGCGGCATCATTTCGGAATCGGGTATCACAACTCACCGACGGAAATTAAACCCGACGCACAGGGGCGATGGTTTATTCGTGCCACCGAGCACGATCATCGCGACAACGATTTGTCGCGCGCATACTTCGCAACCTCATACAAAACCTTGTACCGAAAGGGCACCGTTAACTATCTGTATATTGTGCGCACCGTGCAGGATACGGTTAAAACAGACGGCAACTGGAGCCGCGCCGGCGGGCTCTCTGTGATTACGCGCATTCCGCTCCAGCGAATTGACGGATGGGTGAATAATGCATTGAAGCTCGAGGGTGAACAAAAAAACAAAAACACCGCCCAGGGTTGAGCGGTGCTTGATGCCTGATCTCGTCAGGCGGCAGGTGTCTTGGGGGGCCGATCGTAGAGCAGAAACTCGCAGAGCGTCTGCAGTCGATCGATCGGAATCTTTTCAAGCCAGGCAGCGAACCGCCTGTCTTTCTCCGCTTCTGTACGGATGTCGTCGATGCTCTCGCTGACGCCTCTGCAGCATCCATGCTGCGAGAGGATCATTGAGATTCGGCGTCCGTATATGATATCGCCCGGGGTGAAATCAATCGCTTGATTTCGGAACCCGGATTCCTGAGACCAGCTCTCGAGCTTCGCTCGGAGACGATTCAGTTGCGTTTCGGTAGCGCTCATCGCGCTGCACCTCCAGACACGAGGGACACACTGTCGAGAACAATACATCATATTTGTAGATCCGTCAAGTCCATAAAACCCTGTATCTGAGCCATGAAAAAAGGGTATAGTGCGCCCATGGTAAATCACCCCGTGTCCGCCCCGGGCGCGCTGCCAGAGGCCGTGTATGCCCTTGAGAAGGGTGGTGTGATCGTGTATCCGACCGATACGCTCTACGGGCTAGGGGCAGACGCGCTCTCGGATTCTGCGGTGGCGCAGATTTATGCCGTGAAGGGGCGCGATGAGAAAAAACCCGTTCATGCGATTGTCGCAGACATGCAGATGGCGGCCCGCTACGGATATGTGAACGATGCGGCACGTATGCTTGCGGAGCGGTTTCTGCCGGGTCCGCTTACGCTCGTGATGCAAAAGAAGCCCGGCATTGAAACGGGAATCGCAAAAGGCATGGATACGATTGGTATTCGAATTCCCGATAACGATTTCTGCCGCAGACTTGTTGAAGGATTCGGTGGACCAATCACGACGACGAGCGCCAATCTGGCCGGCATGATGCCGCAGCGAACAGTTCATCTCATTGAGGAGCAATTGGGTGATGCGGTGCGACACATTGCGTGCGCGATTGATGCGGGAGAAATTCCTGCGCGTGCGCCGTCTACGGTCGTGGATTGCTCGGGCGATACGCCTGTTATTTTGAGAGAGGGTGCAATTCCTGCCACCGATATTTTTGCCTGCCTCAAGCCTTCCGCTTAATTGGCAGGGCCAAATCCAAAGCCGCGTTCCTCTTGCTGTTTGAGTGGGAGCTCGGTCAAGATTTCATGCACGAGTCCAAATTCCAATGCCTCGTCCGCGCGCATGCTTTTTGATCGCCGCAGCATCTGAGCAACAACCTCGGTATCATTGCCCGTTTCTCGGGCGATGATGTAAATCATGTTGTGAAGCTCGCGGCGAAAGACCGAGATTGCTTCTTCGAGCGTGTGCACGGGCGCGGTGCGATCTTCAATGGTGTACCTGCCCTCATGAAAAAAGAAATAGCAATCGTCAATCGCAATTCTTCGATCTCCGCCGAGAAATACAATTGCGGCCGCCGCATCCACTTCGCCAAAGCCGATCGTTTCAACTTCAATCGGCAGTGCGTGCAGGTAGGCGTAGAGATTCACGCCCGCTCCAATATCGCCGCCGCCGCTTGCGAGCAGGAGGCGTATCCTGGTGACGGGCTTGGAGTACAGCTCGCCATTAATGTAACCGATGGA
>CAZVMJ010000036.1:0-5845 GCA_964628005.1 uncultured Candidatus Saccharibacteria bacterium
ACGCCACGTTTTGCGGGCGGCATTGTGATGGATCCGAAGACGGGTGAAATATATGCGATTGGAATTCGCCCTGGGTTTAACCCAAACACGTACAACACCGTGAAGGATCCGGCCATTTTTGCAAACCCGCTCATCGAAGGCAGGTATGAGCTTGGTTCTATTATGAAGCCGCTCACGGTGGCCGCTGGTATCGATGCGGGTGCCATCACTCCTGAGACGACCTATTTTGATGCAGGCTGCATCACGCGCAGCACCAAGAAGATTTGCAACTACGACGGTAAGCCGCGCAATACCGTGCCGATGCAGGAAGTATTGAGTCAGTCATTGAACCTGGGCGTCACATTTATTGTGGATCGCATGACTCATGGCGTGTTTACGCAGTACATGAAGGCCTTTGGCTTTGGGGAACGAACTGGAATCGATCTACCAAATGAAGTGGCGGGAGACATTTCGACGCTTGGCGATGGCGCTGGGCCGGATGTGAACTACGCAGCGGCATCGTTTGGCCAGTGTGTTTCCGTCTCGCCGATTGCGATGACGCGTGCACTTGCTGCGCTCGCCAACGGTGGCGCCATGCCGCATCCGCATATTGTGACGGGTGTCCGCTACGAAACAGGAATCACGCGCGAGATCGAAGCGTCCTCGAGCGTACAGGTGTTGAAGCCGGAGACGGCACGTGCCGTGTCGGTCATGCTCACCGAGGTATTTGATGATGCGCTTCTGGGTGGAAAATTTGAAATGGAACACTACTCAATTGCAGCCAAAACGGGAACGGCACAGATTGCGGTGCCGGGCGGCGGTTACTATGACGATCGCTACCTCCACTCATTCTTCGGCTATTTCCCGGCGCAGAATCCACGCATTATCGTATTTCTCTTTACCGTAGATCCGCACGGAGCGGAGTTTGCCTCGGCAACGCTTGCGGCGCCGTTTGTGGAGCTTGCGAAGTTTCTCATCAACTACTACGACATTCCGCCGGATCGGTGAGTCGGATACGCACAGGGTTTGTGCCTACGACTGCGTGCATGAATCTGATAGGATAGGCTCGATATGGTCGCGTTTCTGCGAAAATGCGTAGTCCTCATTTTAACGTGGGAGGCGCGACTCCTTCTGAAGCGGCATCAGCCCAAAATCATTGCAGTCACGGGCTCGGTGGGAAAGACATCCACCAAGGATGCGATCTTTGCCGCGCTCTCGAATTCGGTGCATATGCGAAAATCTGCCCGAAGCTTCAACAGCGAGATCGGGGTACCGCTCACTATTCTCGGGCTTGAGAGTGGCTGGAATGATGCCTGGCGATGGTTTTTAAATATTGTGCACGGGGCAATAGCCATATTTTCAAAAACATATCCTGAATGGCTCGTGCTTGAAGTGGGTGCTGATCGTCCCGGCGATATCAAGAACATCGCGTCGTGGCTGCGTCCTGATATTTCAATTATTACCGGTGTGCCGGATATTCCGGTGCATGTGGAGTATTTCAATTCACCGGGCGAAGTGGTGAAGGAGAAGCGTGCTCTTGCGGATTATCTGAAGCCCGGCGGTACGCTCGTTTTGAATGGTGACGATACGCGTATGCGCATGCTCCAGAATTCCTTCCGCGGTACGGCTATCACATACGGCTTTGAAGATTTCAATACCTACGCGGCATACAACGACGAAGTGTTGTACACCGATACCGGAAAGCCATCGGGGGTGCAGTTTAGAATTTCACGCAAGGGTTCATCGCTTCCTGTTGCCGTATATGGCGCACTGGGGCGACCGCGCGTATATGCCGCAACGGCAGCGGTAGCGGTTGCGGAGATAATTGGCGTAAACGCCGAAGAGGCTATTCGCAATCTCGTACATTGGGAACCGCCGGCAGGGCGCGTGCGTATTCTCGAGGGTATCAAGGGATCAGTCATTATTGATGACACCTACAACTCTTCACCGGCGGCGGCGCTCGCGGCGCTTGATACACTGAAATCGGTGAAAGCGAAGCGGCGGATCGCTATTTTGGGAGACATGCTCGAACTAGGACGATACACCGCAGAGGCGCATAAGCAGGTGGGCGAGCGGGCAGCAAAAACGGCTACGTTGCTCGCCACGGTGGGCTTTCGAGCGCGTATGATTGCAGAAAGCGCACTTGATGCAGGCATGAAAGAAACGAAAATCCTGCAGTATGAAATGGGTGAGGCAGAGCGCGTGGGGCGCGAACTGAAAGCGCAGATTAAATCGGGAGATGTGATCCTGGTAAAGGGATCGCAGGGTATGCGCATGGAGCGCACGGTGCTTGAGCTGATGGCTGAGCCACTGCGCGCAGAGGAGCTGCTTGTGCGCATGGATCCAGACTGGCGAATGCGCTAGCCGCTACTGCAGCTGCGCTGGATCAATTCGGATGATCTTGTCGTCGTCGGATTCCGGCGAGCCGCGACCATCGCGATTGGAGGTGGTGATGTACATCATTCCGTCTGGGCCGACTTTAATGGTGCGAATGCGGCCGTAGGTGCCCACGAAGTGTTCGCTGAGCGATGTAATCTGATCGCCGCTGAGCGTCGCTTTCATAATTGCTTCCCCCTTGAGAGCGCCGAAGTACAGTGCATTGTTGTAATAGATGAGGCTTGCAGGCGCCCATGTGTCGTCACCCGAGTGACGAATGGGTGAGAGCATATCTGCTTTTGTTTCGTCGCCAATGATGGCTGGCCAGCCATAATTCGCTCCCTTGTTGAGAATATTGATCTCGTCGTGACAGCACTGCGAGGCTTCGCCTGTCGGACCGTGTTCGTTTTCCCAGAGTCTGCCGGCGCTATCCCATGCGAGGCCTTGTGGGTTGCGATGGCCATATGTCCAGACGGCGCTTTGATATGGATTGTCATCCGGAATCGAGCCGTCATCGTTGAGACGCAATATCTTACCGCCGAGCGATTTGAGATCCTGCGCTATTGTGCGGCGCGTTGCATCGCCGGTCGTTACATAGAGTTTGCCGTCAGGTCCAAATTCCATACGGCCTCCGTCGTGATAGACCGCCCCGGGGATGCCTTCAATAATGACGCGATCTTCGGTAAACGTATTGTTGTTGAATGTGTAGCGTACGACGCGATTGGTGGTTTCATTCGCATCACCCGGCGCCGTCATGTACAAATACACGTACGTGTTCTGCTCGAAGTTCGGATGGAGTGCAATACCGAGCAATCCGCCTTCACCGCGCTGCTCGGTGTGCGAGTGTACGACCGTTTGCTCGCCCGTATCGGTATTCAAAAAGAGCACGTCTCCAGTGCGCTCGGTAACGAGCATGGTGCTGGTTGAAAGGAATGCGATATCCCAGGGAATTTCCAAATTACGCGCTACGACCGCGACGGGAACGCGGGGTGACGCTGGTGTGGATGTTGCAATGGCCGCAGGCTCCGGATCGGGTGCGGAAGTATCGGCTGTAAAATAAAGGGCACCAAACATGAGTGCGAGTACAATAAGAAGGGCAATG
The DNA here is from genome assembly GCA_964628005.1 of uncultured Candidatus Saccharibacteria bacterium. GTDB lineage: Bacteria > Patescibacteriota > Minisyncoccia > Phycocordibacterales > UBA2100 > UBA10103. The sequence continues at coordinate 3,458 of CAZVMJ010000036.1, forward strand.
AATGATCGTGACATAGCGAGAGTATGCTACAGGCCAAAGGGGTCGTCCAAGTGGACATGCTCGATTTCAGGAAGATTTTTCGGAAACTCATCAAGTATCGAAAGGCTGCGTGCTTCTTTGTTATACGTAAAGCGCACATAGCTCGTGTTGTTGCTATACGCGAGCTCGTCGAGACGTTTCTCGGGGTTGGCTATAAAGGTGAGGCGGTACGTGCCGCTCTCAAGTGCCTCAATATTGAGGGCCTGGTCGGGGTAGTTGTAATAATAGGTGTCGCCCCATCCAACAGAAACACCCTGCTTCTCTTTGCCGCAGATCTTATAGGTGGCTTCGTCCTGCTTTCCCGGGACAGGCGAGAGAACACGGCTAATATCGCGCAAGCAAAATGTGGATTTTTGTAAAATACCCGTCAGCTCCGGGTGATCAGGCCTGTCCTCTGACATGAGGTCGTACACGATGAAATCGGCGTAGTGGTAATGCAGGTGTTCCTGGTGCCAGAGAAAATTGCCAACGACCTTTTCACGATACGAACCGTCGGCTTTATATATGCGCTGATATACATCGCGATCGATATCGGCGCGAATTCCGGCGGTTTTTGGATCCGCACGTAGTTCCATCGTGCCGAGACCCTGATTGAGGTAGGTGGTGGAGAAGAGTAATCGCATATCGCCGTCTTCGCCGCGCACAAGTTGCAGATCTCGGCCCGGCATCGGGATGAGATCCGCCAGAAGTTCGTCGGGGTGGGCTGCTTTTATTACATCTACTTCTGCCGCTACCTTTTCCTCATACGTGAGCTCCTTCGGTGCTTCCTCCACAGCCTGTGTGGATTCAATCATCGGCTGATTCGTCCAGCCCTGGTACACATATAAGCCCGCACTGCCGAGCGCGGCAAAACAAAGGACGAGCAGCGCTCGATACATTGATGCATCATACGACAGATCAATCCGAGGCCCAATATGTTTGACCGCGCAGGGGCGGCGTGGCACAAATGCTGCAGATTCACAGGAGGGCATGATGCACATCCTTATGATTAGTGGTGTATGGACCGATCCGAATGTTGATTGGGATCTTATGCGTGACGCATTCCGGCGGAATCTGCCGCATGCGACGTTCTCGCACGAGACAGAGCCGTGGGTGAATGCCTACGAAGTGCAGCGGCTCGAGGAATTTGTGGAGCGTCTCGCCCGCGCGTACGACGTTGGCGGCGATATGGTGCTCATGGGGCACAGCCTGGGTGGCTTGCTCGCGTGTGCGCTTGAGCCGCGTATGGTGCGCACGAAGGTGGTGGGGATCGCAACTATTTTTGCGCCCAATCAGACATTCGGTCGCATGCTGCGCCGCATGTACCGTGCGGACAGCGAGTCGTCTTCGGTGATGTCGTTTGAGGCGATGCGCGACGAGGTCGTGTTGTGGGGAAGCCGGCATCCGCGTGCTATCCGGCATGAGTACATGTACTCGAACCACTTCTCCGATCTTATGACGTATCCCGATCTCAACGAATACATCGCGCGGATCGTCATCGAAACATGGAACCTTCGGCACAACAGAGTCGCTCGCGAATGAGCGACTTTTTGTTTGAGGTTGACGCGTACGAGCGGGTATGACATGCATACAGCGGGTACCACTGCAGAAAGGAGCTCCGAATGCGGGTCCTCGGTATTAACGGTATCCGGTGTAATGACAATCCGGTGCTTCCGCGCGTGTGCGCGAAGCTCAGCACCATGGTGGAGCTGTCGGATATTGAAATTACGCAGGAGCGAAACATGGCGTTCTACGAGATACGGCGTATGCGCGCGTATCGCGACTCTGTTGCAAAAGCGTTTGATGACGGTACACCGACGTTGATCGTCGGGCACAGCGTGGGAGGTGTTATTGCCTGCGGTGTGGCGAAGCGATTCGAGCATTCGCTCGTGATGGGAATCATCACCATCAATGCCCCGCATGAATACTTGGGGTATGGCCGAATGCTTGATGGCGGAAAGCCGGTCCCGGCAAAGATCGTGACCTTTGGCTCGAGCCGCGATCGTGTCGTGCTCTGGGGCACAGCGCATGCGGAGAGCATGTCGCACACAGTCCTGGAAGCGGATCACTACCGCGATATAGGTGCGAGCGATGCGCTGGCTGCCACCATCTGTCGGAAGAGCGTGAGTGTGCTCTTTCCAGAGCGGTCTCGTTTCCGTTGAGTGTGAGTGGCACACGAATACAACAAAGCCGGGCGCGCCATGCGCCCGGCTTTTGCATGGTATGCATCCGGATACCATTATCCACCGTAAACACTCTAATATTCTCAAGAATGTGAGAATATGTGTAAATGAAACGCACCCCGAAGGGGCCCAAACGTCTTGAGCGTCATTTTAAAGGCGTGGCCAACCATCGTCGTATTGAAATGCT
>CAZVMJ010000037.1:0-5841 GCA_964628005.1 uncultured Candidatus Saccharibacteria bacterium
TCGTAATCGAAGTTATATGTCGGAACATATTGAGCAGAAAAGTTGGATACGCAGACACCCGATCTTGAGTGTGGTGATTGCTGTGATCGTATTACTGTTTGTTCTCGCGCAGATCGGCACGCATACCGAAGAGTACAAACAACGGGCCGCGGCTGACGCGCAAGAGCAACAAGCTGCAAACGCTGAGCAAGAAAGAGTTGCTTTGCAGCAGGCACTTCAGATCGCACAGATGGAGCAGAAGCAAAAGAAAGATTGGGATTCATCGAAAGCAGGGAAGATATGCACGGCACATCCCGAGTGGAGTCACGATGTCTGTATCGTGATCGCGGCCGGAAAGGTAAGTATCGGAATGACTGCGGAACAAGCGAAGGCCGCATGGGGAACTCCAGCGGATGTAAATCGAACCGTCACGGCGATGGGAACGAGCGAACAGTGGGTGTACGACGGCAACTATCTATACTTCGACGACGGCGTACTCACGTCTATTCAAAACTGATATGGCGATCACCCGCATACCACTCATAGGTATCGGGCCCATCATCACCCGCCTTCGCCGCCGCCACGAAGTGGTCGTATTCAGATCCTTGGAGCACTCGTACGGCCGCATCGATATTTCGATGGCACCACGCTCGGTCGTCTTTCACTCCGGCGGCAGTCGCCAAAAAGTCCGAAGCATCGGCGATTCGCTTTTCAAGTTCTTCGTACGTTGGTCTCCTCATATTGGGAAAGTAAGAATTTTAATTTGCAGGTCGCTCAATATCGTTCGGAGCTTGGAGTATGTTGATCGACGACACGGGTACCATGCCTTCCTCGATCAGCTTTCGCGTTGGTGGACTGATCGTGATCTTCGTCACAGGTACAAGCTTCAATACTTCCGGATCTCGCGCTTTGCGTGGCTGATAGTCGGGGTGGCAGCTCGCGAGCTGAAAGCGCACCGCCTGCATATCACCCTTTTGAATGTTCAGAATGAGCTGTGTATGCGCGAGGTCGTTTACGAAGCTTTTGCCGTAGTCCACGGCCAATTCCGCGTCGAACGCAAACAGTGCGTCATCTTCCTTCCACTTGTAGTACGTCTCGCGGCTGATGCCCGCTCGCTTGCACGAGTAGCTGATATTGCCGGATTCCGTGAGATGTACGAGCAATTTCTGCTTCGACTTACGCGTTCTGACATCACTAGAGGACTGCGACTGCTGTATGTCCGGTGAATCGTTCATAGCGATTGATGATTACTTGGCAAAAGATTGGGCTTTTCTCCACGATGAACGCTTTGCGCTTCAACTGCTCACAGGCAAGGAGTGTCGATCCACTACCTCCAAAGATGTCGAGCACGCGGTCGCCGATCTTCGAACAACGCATAAGCGGACGCTCGTGAAGCGTTACGGGTTTCTGTGTTGGGTGTTCATACGCATCTCCTGCTTCGCGCTTCGCAAGCCAGATGTCGATCATGTCTGTGATGTCGTCGATGGTCGCGTTGCCGATACCGATGTCCTTGTTGAGAATCTCCGCAAGCGCGGTGTGTTTAGGAGAGAGGAACGGCTTGCCACGCGTTCCATACACACATGGCTCGTAGAGCTTCGAGAACGCGACCTGCGGAGTTGGGTTGATGCCGTTTTTCACCCAGAGCGCGGTGCGTTTGTAGTTCACACCTATCTCCGCATACAGCGACTGGAGCAAGCCAACGTATTTCTGATCGCAGTACCAAAAGTGGTGCGAGTCATTCTTGGAAACAGAGAGCGACGCCTTCATGGCTTTGAGCAGGAATGCGCGGTACTCGGAATCCGTTTTCTTATCATCCACGTCACCACCGTAGCTCTGCTTGCCGCCAAGACCCTTGTTGTAGTCGAGCGAAATGTTGAACGGCGGATCCGTGTATACCATGTCGATTTCGTTGTCACCGACGAGTTGCTTCACGACTTTTTCGTCTGTGCTATCGCCGCAAATGAGCATGTGATCACCGAGAGCGAAACGGTCTCCGGTCTTAATGTCGGTATCCTTCGCTTTTTCAACTTCGTCTTCCGCGCGGAAATCGTCCTCATCGATTTCGAGCACATCTTCCCAGATCGCGGAGAGGTCGTTGTCGTCGAATCCGATCTCCAAAAGGAACTCGGTATCGAAAGCCTTGAGAAGTTCGTAGTTCCACGATCCCGTGTTGCGGTTCGAGCGCAAGAGGTATTCCTCGCACTCCTTCGGTGTGAGTGTGCGATTCGGAACGCGTACGTCGATCTCTTCATTGCCGCGTCCGAGTGCCTGCATGATCTTCAATCGCTGATGTCCGGCGAGTACGCCGTTGTCGGTGTTGATCGCGGGAATCTCTACGAGATTGAACTTGGTAATGCTCGCTTCGAGGTCTTTTCGCTGCTTAGCGGAAAGGGAGCGCGGGTTTTTGATGTTGGGGACGAGGTCGCTGACTTTACGCCTCTCGGTCGTCCACTGCAATGCTGAATCCATATTCTTTCTGTCTACTTTCTAATAATCTAATTTTACCGCTCACATTTTTTTGTAAGAAAGTGAGGAAGTAAGCCATATTTTCAAAAATCGATCTCAAAAAATCGTAATTTCCTTTGGTGGGGAGGGTGTCAGATTTGTCAGGCGCGTACGGGATGATCGGGTGTACCATTCATATATCTATGTCCCAGAACAACGCCCATCTTGGGGAAACAAGAGAGCAGCGACTGAACCGATTTCAACAAAACGGCCCAATTGAGGTTATTGAAACCGTGATCCAGTCCACCGCGAACTATTTCGTAAACGAGTTGCGTACCGTGTTCGATAATCCTCCGAATCGCCAGACGACCCTCATGTTTTTGGGAACGCACGCGATCGCGCTCACGATCGGATACGGTCTGTTCGGTAAAAACAACTTCGAGAACTACAAACTCTTTTTGGAAAATTTCATTGATGGCGATAGGGAAGATACAACCTTCTCGCTTGTCGCACCGGAGATACACGAATGGCGAAATATCCTTGCGCATCGCTGGATCAACGTAGCGGGTCATAGTTTCGCCTACGACTTCGATATACCCGAGGGATGGAAGCGGGAAGACGAGTTTCTGATCGTAAACCCACAGATCTATCTCAAGCAGTTTCTAGAGACATTCGGTGCGGGAGGCAGAATCTATCGCTACAACAAGGTCCTCACATCGGACGAAATGTACGAGGCGGCAAAGTCACGATTTATCTCTCAATACGTCGAAGAGCGATGATGAACCATTTTTTCTCAATAAACCGCACTCCTTCACTCGATGCCGCATGGTGTGCATATTGTGGTTCGAGGATTCGGGCGATGGAAACGTCCAAAATGGTGTCGCGGTGCTCGTTGTGTCGTGGGTGGGTATCTAGTGGGGTCGCGACCACGGTATTGGGACACGAAACTATTGGTGCAAATACAACCGCCTATCCAAACAAGTTTTATTCAATCGCATCATCCACCGGCAGTGGTGCATCGCGCTCAACAACTACGTCATACATCTGGGCAGGCGATACACTTGTTGCTTATATTGATCAGGCGTATTCCCGCGGAACTGCAACCGGTTCGGCAGTCACATATTACGTGCATGCGGATCATCTAGGATCGACGCGTGTTGTCACAAACGCGAGTGGCACTGTAACCCAGGCGCTCGATTACCTTCCATACGGTGCACGCCGCGTCACCGCGGGCACCGATACCTCTCAGCGTGAATATATTGGAGAGCGCTTTGATGACGGGACGAATTTGAGTTATTTCAATGCTCGGTACTATGAGGGGCTCCGCGGTCAGTTCCTCTCCCAAGACCCGGTGTTTTGGGAAATTGCTCAAACACAGGATGGTAGAAGTATTCTATCGAACCCGCAGGCAATGAACAGCTATGCATATGCAGGCGGAAATCCTATAAAAAATAAAGACCCTAAGGGCGAACTCTTTGTTCTGGTTGTAGGTATACCAGCTATCGCACCATGGGTAGTTTACACGGGAGCAGTGTTTGTTGGCGCGGTCGCTGCCACAACTGTCGTTCTACAGGGTGGAGTCGATGTACTTCTTCACGACAACACTTACCCGCGGCCAGGTATCGATCTACAAACCTCAACTCTTGCAACGCAAAATGCTGGGAAGATGGAGCCGGAACCAAATCCGAACTGGACGGGTGGTGCTGGAATAATAGGATTCGCGGGGCTGGTTCTGAACTGGCTCCGAGATGATGCGTCGGGACTAGGCAGTGGTCCATCGAACGCCGATGTATTGCGGGTGCTATACCAGTGGGCAAATGTTCCTCAAGCAAAAAATTCATCGAACCTACCAAAACCTAATTACAATTTTCATTATGACCAGCAGTCATTTGCAAATCTCAAAATGAATACTGTAACACCAGTGCTTGAGCCATCTTCAGCGTTGAATGGTGCTTCTTCAAATAACGGCGGTTGGGGCGCTGTGAGATCAGCGTGTGGTACCCTTTGTCAATAGGCTATGCAAACTCTTCTAACGCCATTGTTGATACTTCTAGGAATTTGGGCGGTGATTTATGGGACGATTAGTGCTCAAAGAGGAAGAAAGGATTCCTTGCTTCTTATTTTTGCCGGGAGTCTCACCTGTATAAGTGTTATCTTTTCCGTCACTCCCTATCCATCCGACTTGAATACGATCCAGAATATTCTTCTTAGCTTGATTAAACGAAACATTAGTCTCGTGGCAGCGGTAGTCTGGATGATGTATACAATTCGTGTGTATCTTGCAAATCGCCGCTAATAGCCTCGGAATCGGGGATAACCCCCTCAAAAAAGTAAAAGTCATGTCGTGGTGTTTCCATGGCTCGCTTGTCCTGAAGAAGTGACGGCAATAATGATTGATCAAGAGTTTGTTCACAGGTGCGGTATCTTCTTATTGCTTTTCAGGTACGATTAATGGTAATGATCCACCGGTCTGCATTCCGAAACAGTATTGCCGGGTTTTTTGTTCTGGCTACAGTTCTCGCGGTTGCAGGAGTTGTACATATTGGGCTTTTGTATGCGCAGGCAGTTGATGGAGTTGTAAGTATCCTTAAGCCTGTGGCTACAACCACAACCTTGCTCATACCCAACGCAGATCAAACCGATGCCACATTTGCCGCGATTGCCGCATACGAAGAGCGGTATTTTGGCGTGTATGGCACGTATCTTCAGGTGTTGCCTGGTAATGCGATGCCGGAACATATGAAGACATCGCTTCTAAAAGAATTTGATGCTGTCTTTCCCGACCAGGTTTTGGTCAATGTGTACGAATCACCAGAAGGAAAGGGATATCAAATTGTGTATACCGACAGCAGCACAATTAAGGCTGCAGGCTATGGCCCCGAAGCGGCGCGATTCACGTATTCACACAAGTTAGAAAGCCGCGGTGCGAGCAGTACAAAAGAGGAGATATAGCTCTGCGGTCCTCGCGGTTGTAGAGAAGGTAAGCAGAAACTACTTGATCTCAAACGATGCAAGTATTGCATCGAAATCTTCACTCCTCAGATCATCTTTGAACGATGCTTCACTCAGTGTGTAGTAGCGGTCAGGATCGGAGCCGTTTCCGCTCTTAAATACGAGTAAGGCGTTCGTATATTGCTTGTTTTCCGGCAGATAATACTCGTAGCGTCGTGCAGGGTTGCCTTTGAAGTCGTCATCGGATGCAAATGTAAATTCGGCGCCGGGCGCGTTTTCAACGAGTGCGCCCCGATCTTCGACGAAGGCTTCTGCGTCCGGTGCCATTCCCGGCACAAATAAGAGCTCTTCGATAAAAACAATGTGCTCACCGTTGTGCGCGGAATACACCGCGTAATCGGAGAGTTTCTCGCTAATTTCGTCACGGCTGACATGGGTCTCCTTCATCGCGCCGGGAAGGGTAAT
>CAZVMJ010000038.1:0-5832 GCA_964628005.1 uncultured Candidatus Saccharibacteria bacterium
ACCTCCAATAGGATTCGAACTATTGAATCCCGTACCAACTTTTCTGCCAATCTTTCATTTGGCTGATTTCACTGGTTTGAGCGGTAATAATGGCATGAGCCATTTGTTTGATCTCTTCATGCTTAGCGTCGGCAAGTGCCGCCTCAGCCATTTCTACTGCACCTTGGTGGTGCATAATCATGCCACTGAGAAAAGCTTTGTCGAAGTCGTCACCCTTTTTGCCTTCGAGTCCAGCCATCATGTCATCCATCGCACCTCCCATGCTCATGCCCTTATCGTCCATCATCATGCCGTTTGGCATCATATGGGAACCGACATTCGGTTCACGACCTGCTACAAGATAGCCGCCTCCAAAGCCGATGACGAGAGTGAGCAGAGCAATAATTACTGTGTTTTTGTCCATAGATTTTTAGTTATTGTTTTAAGCCAGAAGTTGTCCTAAACATGGAGGCTCTTTTCTATTTAATATTCCGCGGGAGAAAAGTTCCTGAAAAAGCGTGGGTCGCTTCGGAGTACGATGCCGTAGACGCAATCGTTCGTACTGTGGACTTCGATTGGCCAAAGGCTTGGCCCAAACGACGAACAGTATTACCGCGATGAGAATTAGAAAGCCTCCGAGTACGGCAGTAAATGCTGATTGCCAGTGCTGTAAGTGCATAAACGGTGTAGAACATAACGCACTCTCATGTGGAGCAAACTGACATCCCATTTCGTGCCCCATATGCTGCGGCAGATACAGACCGAATACAGCCATCACAATAAAGGCCGAGAGTACCAGTGTCCCCATAAATTTTGTGCTCATAGAGTTTTGCGTCGAAGAAGTGCAGCATTGAAAGCGACAATGACCGTCGAGAGTGACATGAATACAGCGGCGATCGCGGGCTGGAGCATAACGCCGTATGCAGCCAATGCACCGGCGGCGATCGGGAGCGCGATAATGTTGTATCCGCTTGCCCAAAAGAGGTTTTGGATCATTTTTGAATATGTCAGGCGCGAGAGTTTTATTATCTTCGGAATGTCGCGGGGATCGTTTTTCACCAAAATGATTCCAGCTGATTCAATAGCCACATTTGTACCTGCGCCAACCGCTATGCCCAGGTCGGCCTGAGTAAGAGCTGGCGCATCATTTACTCCGTCGCCAACCATCACAACTCTCTTGCCCTGAGACTGAAGGAGCTTCACTTTCTGCGACTTCTCATCGGGTCGGACGCGAGCAAAGTAGTCTTTGATGCCGAGTTGATTTGCCACGTCCGCAGCAACCTCCTCAGAATCTCCCGTGATCATCGCAACCGAAATATTCATTGCCCGCAATGACTCAATTGCTTCCCGCGCTTCAGGTCTCACCGTGTCTGCAAGCTTAATTGTACCGAGAGACACCCCGTCAACCTCCACGACAATGTCTTGGCCGCCACGGTGGCCGACAAAGACTTTCTTACCATCCACCACTGCCTCAGCACCAGTGCCTGCGAGGCGCTTAAATTGTTGGGCTGTTGAAACTGGAAGCCCGCGCTTCTGTGCTTCGACGACGATTGCCTTGCCGATCGGATGCTCAGACTGTTTCTCCACGGCAGCTGCCGCACTAATAGCGTCGTCAGAGGCGGAGACAACCGAGAACTTGCCTTCCGTGAGCGTTCCGGTTTTATCAAAGAGCACGGTTGTGATGTTGCGAGCTGCTTCTAGTGCGATCCTCCGCTTTACAAAAAAGCCGTTTTTGGATGCCATGGTGGTAGAGATAGAAGCGACCAACGGAATGGCGAGGCCTAGAGCATGAGGACACGTGATAACGAGAACCGCCACAAGACGCTCGATGGCAAAGCCGAAGCTCTCGCCCAAAGCGATCCAAGCCACAAACGTAATGCTCCCGGCAACCACGGCCAGCATGGTGAGGTAAAACGCCGCACGATCCGACAGAAGTTGCAATCTCGATTTTGATCCTTCTGCTTCAGCGACCAGTTTCATGACACCGGCGAGAAATGTTTCTGCACCGATTTTCTCAATACGGATGTGCAGACTGCCGTCGCCATTGATAGATCCCGCAATCGCTTCTGCTCCCTGACCCTTTGCTACAGGCTTTGATTCTCCCGTTATGAGTGACTCATTGAGGTCAGATTCACCTTCAAGGATTATGCCGTCGGCAGGAACCTTGCCTCCCGGTCGCACAAGCACTACATCACCGCGTTTGAGTTCGGAAATAGAAACCATCACTGACTTTCCGTCGCGGATGACCTCGGCCTGATCAGGCAAGAGTTTGGCAAGCTCATTCAGGGCACCTTTCGCACTTTGTACGGCACGCATCTCGACATAATGACCGATAAGCATGACGGCAATCAGTGTTGAAAGTTCCCAGTACAACGACATGCCCACACCGGAAATTGTGACCCAGACGCTGTAGAAGTATGCCGCTGAAATCGCTAGCGCGATAAGCGTCATCATGCCCGGCAATCGATCCTTAATCTCGCTCCATGCGCCTTTGAGAAACACCAAGCCGCCATAAAAAAAGACGATGCTTCCGAGAATCAACTGGAGGTATTCCGAGCCCGAAAACATTGGCGCTGACCACGCAAAAAAATCGTGCGGCAGATCGGAATACAAAATAATTGGGATCGTTAGCACCAATACCACCCAGAACTTCTTTAGGAAGTCCTCTGTATGGTGACCGGCATGCTTGTCATGCGTCTGTGCGTCCTGATGATTGTGGTGGCTATGGTCCATAACTATTCGTATTTGAGAACGATTTTATCGTGGTCTCGCATGACATAATTCTCGTATTCAGTATTTATCTGCCCGTTAACTGTCATGTGTAGCTTCTCACCGTAGGTGTGAATCGTTTTATTCCATTGCTTAAAGACTTGGCCGAGCATAATGTCGGTCTTGTAGACGTTTCCCGCGAACTTCAAATGTATAATTCCTTGCTCGTTTCGACCTCTACCATGCATGCGCATAAAGACGCGATGCAGAGGATTCATGGTCATATTTGTGATGCCCGTTTGTGGGATTTCCTGCTTGACTCCGCCTACATATATCTCGATAGAGGGATGCCAATGAAGACCGTTCCTTGAAATAATATCTGTCACATTACCGACGGTCGAACTCGACACTTGATGCGAATTCACATGACGTAGTGACATGAGATGCCAGGCCAAGAAAGCTCCGATCCCGGCAAAAAGGATTGGCCACACGTAGCCCACTGACGTAAACATTCCTCTGCTCAGAATGCCAATGCCAAATATATGTGCGGAAATAATAATGGCAGCGACGCAACACATTATGATTATCCATAAGACCGATGATTTATTTTTGTGTGCCATACTATTTTTTCTTTTGTGCCAACTTGTACACCTTCAAAATTTCATCAATAGCCCTCTTTTCATTGCCGCTCTTTATTTGTTGCAGCACGTGCGTAGAGAGATGGTTCTCCAGTACTAAGTCTTCAATCCCAGAAAGAGCCTCCTTAATGGCACTCGTTTGCGTGATAATGTCCACACAATATTTTTCCTCATCGACCATCTTCGCGAGACCTTTGAGCTGGCCCTGGATGATCTTCAGGCGGCGTGATGCTTTCTGTTTTATATCGGCTCTCATACATGCATGATACCCCCCGGGGGTATGTTGTCAAAATCTGTAAGAGGTATACGCTGTCTGCATTAACAACTCATCACATTTAATATGGAAAGATTCTCCACCGTCCGATCAGGAATTGCTCTAGCAGCAACATTAATCGTGGTATTTATCTTGTGTTCGATTGCCCAATTGATTGTTCCGGGTGCACAGTTCTCGCACATGTGGCTCCAGTTGTTCTCAGCGGCTCCGATGGGATCAGCTGCAATGTGGGTTGAGGGCATCGTCGCAAGCCTACTCGTTGGATTCGTTGCCGGTTGGTGCTTTGCTCATTGCTACAACTGGAGTGGCAAACACGGCATCAAATAGTTACCTGCACAAACTTCAGATCTTCGATCGCTTTCTGCCAATCGACCGTTCTGAACTTGTCTAGTGAAGGGAGCCAGACAGGACTAAGGGACTCATTTGAGTCCCGGTGACGGCGATGCGTGAGCTCGTGGGAGAGTTCCACCCGCCGCGCACACGCGATTGTGATGCCACGAAGGCTCCGCATCGAGGGGCGACTGCATTTCGTTGACCTCAGGATTCGCGGGTCGTGAAAATGCATGCGTTGTGGCATATTTGATGCGGACAACAACCAAGAGGTGTCCCATGCAGTTCTTCGAACGAGGAAGAATATGGAATACAGAGAAATCCGACCTCATTGCTACAAGCAACTGGCGGGAGTGCCACATCGATACCAATCCGGATTGGCAGCGGAATCTTTACTACCGAACCGCTGACGGCGAGTACTTCTACGTCACAGAGATTCGTGAGTCGGTGAGCTTTCTTTCGCAGATGCTCGGGGTAACGCCGCGAGTGAGCCACACGTGGTGTCTTCTGAAAAACGCCAACGCTATGGCCCAACGGCTACAGAGTGATCTTGGGGCGACCGACGAGACCATGGCACTCATTCGCTCACTTGGATTCGCTGCATAGCATCGAGCCGCGCTGATGCAGTGTTGATTAGAAACCCCGCTCCGGCAGCTGCCGGAGCGGGGTGTCGTGTTGCATGCGTGGGACTGGTCGCATTTGTGTGCTCGCCAATTCGTAATCGGTATGGCATCGTGGCCACGGAAGCAACAGCATGGAGACACCATATGGATGGTGCACAAATCATGGCCGCGGTCATGACTGAAATGCGCATGCCGTTTGGTCTGGGTGCGATACCTGCACGGCCGAATCCGCAGTACCCGCTCACGCACAATCCCGACAGTCATCTGATGGAGCTGACGGCGCGTGCAATGTCGCTCGTGGAAACCAAGTCGGCTTCCCCGAAGGCGAAGGAAGAAGCGGTCTACCTGATTCTTCTGCAGTTGTACCAGCACGGATACAAGACGGGCTACAAGCACGGCGTGGAGTCGAAGAAGTCGGTGCGTACAACCTACGACAAGAATGCGCTCTGCGCGCTGATTCGACAGCACTGGCGGTTGAAATCAGATGCCGAAATTGGGGCACTGATGAATCCTCAGGTCTCCGCTGCGGTAGTGCGTAATGTGCGCTTGGGTCTTTCGCTGCTTCGTCGCGAATAAATCATGCGCGTTTGCAGAACTACATCGCCCCCGGCTCTCGTCGGGGGCGATTTCACCGTTGAAATGAAGGCGCCATACGGCACTTTGCTCGCGAAACAAATACGTTCGTGCCACGTGTGTGTCGGAGCTGTTACGAGCCGCTTAGCGGTAGCAACGGAAGAATGCCAACAGCGAGATGAACGTACAATCCGAACAAAAAAAGCAGAACAGCAACGCTTGTTAGACGATTCACGCGTGAGATTTTCGTGTCAGTCGCGACCGCAAGCGCAATGCCAAGACCGATTACCAAGAGTGCGGTAGCAGCGTAGTCTTCCGCGCCCCACTGCCATCCTGAAATACCAAGTATCATCGCACCCGCAGGAATGATAAGCAGGGAAAGTGATCCCAGGAGAAAGATGCTCGCCCGTCGCAGTGTGGCCATACAATCCAGTGTACTTGCAGATTGATGCGCGTGCACATTGTTGCTCATTGCAATCGTAATCTATGTACGCTGCCGCACCGTGTGTCCTGGTTTCTTCTTTGGCTACTTCAGTCGGAAGTCGAATGTTGCTTCAGTTGGTGGTGTAGCGGCATTCGGCGAGAGGAGGGCGCAGTTTGGCAGGCCTTGCGAGACAGTGTCTTCGTCGAAGCTGATGTCATCACCGGCGAGTGCGAAAATGAGCTGTGTGGTGAGTTCTTCTTTGCCCGGAGCGCGCACTTTGAT
>CAZVMJ010000039.1:0-2301 GCA_964628005.1 uncultured Candidatus Saccharibacteria bacterium
ACGCCGCAGACGCTTCCAACGCAGCAAGTTCCGGCGCAGTTTAAGCCGGTGACTCCACTAAACAAGCCGGCAGTGGTGAATGACATCACCAAGGCCCTTCCGCCGCAGAATCGTCCGCCGATCGTGATGCAGGATGCGCCGAAAACGCCGGCGATCTCGTGGGCTCCATCTGCTCCTGCAAGCAGTGTTTCTGCGCCGGCCGCTCCAACGAGAACGCAGGTGGTAAAAATCGACACATCAGTTAATCCTCGTGTGACGAATTTTTCTGATGTGCTTGTGGCAACACCGGCAGGATACACGCCGCTGAAGCCCACGAATGTGGTGGTCTATTTCCATGGTCATTCCGTAGACGGTGTGCAGGCAGGCATTAACGACATGTTGCGCCGTCAGAAAGTGCTGGCACAACTTGAGGGCACCAACAGTATTCTTATTGCTCCGCAGCTCGGTGTCGTATCTGAAGCGGGCAGCATCACGCAGCCGGGAGGCTTTGCAAAGTTTATGGCCGATGCTGCGCAGCATGTGGAGCAATTGTACGGAAAGCCTGTTGCCGACGTGTTTCGCACGGCGCCGGTGAATGTGGTTGCGTACAGCGGCGGCGGAAGTGTTGCGCTTCAGGCTGCGACCGACGGCATGATGCCGCGCTTGAATCGCGTAGTGTTGCTTGATGCTGGGTATAACGGAAACTTCGCGTCTGGCTGGGCTGACTGGCTACAACGCAATCCAAACAATGTGCTCGTGAGTGGATACTTGAAGGCGACAACGGCACGACGAAACGGCGAGCTGTTGGCGGAACTGAAAAAGCGCGGTGTTGCTGTATCAGATGCAGCTCCCGCGGGGCAGACGGCGCGTGCGTTTATCTACCAGACGCCCGTTGGATCAACCAGACATGCGGATTATGTTCAGAATGCGTGGGCGCAGTCGAATTTTGTTGCAAGCCTCATACCTAAAGCACAGCCGACCCTGCTCACAAACATTCCACCGCAGCAGAAGCAGCCAGTGCTCGTAAAAGTTCCGAATGAGATCGCGCCTGCGGCCGTACCGCCCGTGGCTGCGGCACCTGCACAATTGCCGCATCCATACATGACACCATCGGGCACGCAGCCGTACGCAATTGGTGACAGTATTGCAAACCAGCTCGTGACGCAGGCGGGCATCCGCGGTTCCGCGGTAGTTGGTATGGGGCCGGAAAAGATTTTGCAGATGATTAAATCGATTCCGCAGGAAACATTCCGCGGGCGCACCGTCTACCTGTCTTCGGGTGCAAGCAATACGCGTGGCGACATAACGCGCGTGCAAAACACGGTGCCGCAGCAGGTGGCTGCACTGCGTGCCGCGGGCGCCGATGTGGTGCTCATGGGCGTGGGCCCGAAGATGCCGGCTGCAATGAATGATGTTCTGCGAAAGATTGCGTCAGAGACGCAGGGTGTTCGATTTTCACCGCTGCCGCAAACGACTGATGGTATTCATCCGCGTGATGGTCGTGAATTGCTTGCATCACTGCAGCCGCCAAAGGCACCGGTTGCTGTTCAGCCTAAGTTTGTCCCGATGAAGGACGTCGTTCCTCCGGTGGCGCAAACGCCGGCGCTGTCGGGTGAACTTCCAAAGCCGCAACAGGTACCGGTTATTGCGGTGCGGCCTGTGCCGATTGAGCAGCAGCCGGCCGCAGCGCCGACACGCCCCAGTGCGCAGCCAGTGCAACCGCCGGTTGTAACGCCGGAAGCAAAGCCGGCGAATCCTCCGCAGCCTGTTGTAAAGATGGTGCCCGTACGTCCTGTGCCTGTCGAGACGATAGTGCCGCCGGCAGTGAAGGAGCAGATGCAGCCTAAGGTTCTGCCAAAACCAGTGATTGCACAGCAGCCGAGTGCAGCGCCTCAGCCGCTGCCCACTGTCACGCCGCAAATGACCACCGTAAAAAGCGAGATTGCGAATTTGAATGTGAGACAGAACGCTCTTGCTGCTCAGATAAAAATTCTTACTGAAATGCCGCGCACCTCTGAGCTTGTTGCGACTGCTCGTCGAGGGTTGCAGGCGCTTGCAAAAGACGGTGATCTCACGCCGGCGGATTTTGCGGCTATGAATAACGGCCTGAAAGCCGTGGTCCAGCTGAATCAGTCAGTACGTATTGCGGGCGATACGGCGCTTATCGATCGGGTTCAAAAACTCCAAAGCTCGCTAACCTCACTCAACTCTTTTGCGAAAGAGCTGAAGGATGTTGTGAATAAGAAGTACGGCGGATCAATGGTCACAGCATACTTCCAAAGTGATCCGCTCATGATGCGAACGCTCGCGTTGCGAACGGCG
>CAZVMJ010000039.1:2311-5823 GCA_964628005.1 uncultured Candidatus Saccharibacteria bacterium
CGGCGGTATTGAAGGAGGGCGAACAGCTCACTGCGGCACTTGCGAACAAAAACTACGATGCGGCAGTGCAGGCGCAGCGCATCAAGTTGAGTGACGATCTTGCGGCAATACATACGCAGATCTCGGCGCTGCAGGCGGATTACACGCGTCTGGCGCAGGGTGCACAGTCACCAAGCGCTGGAACGATAGTTGCACCGGTGTCGAATGACTCGATCATAACCGCACCTGCTCCCAAATCTCCGATTAAGGTTATTGAAGTGCCGACGCAGCCGATCTTCTATCCGAAATCACCGGTGGTGATTGATGTCCCTGCGCCGGCCGCACCCGCTAGCGCGCCGACGCCTACGGAGCCTGTCGCCGCGCCAGTCGCGCCGGTGAATGTGCCGGAACCAGCAGTACCGGCTCCTTCGCAGCCGAAACCGCAATCCCCGTGGCCGTTTGGCGGGCTTGTTCCCGTGTACAGATCGCCTGATTTTGAGCTCGAGTTACCACCGTCCCAGAGTGTTGCAGCAGGATCCGCGTCACCATCACCGGTGCCGCCTGATGCACCGCTTGGATATGCTAAGGATCTCGAACCGCTGCTCTCGCAGTTCTCTAAAGCAATGGCAGATCGTCCGTCGCTCACAAATGCAGATTCTGTACCCGCTGTCGGGGTGCGAGATATTGATCGCTCTATCGCAGAATTGCCGAAGAATCAGATAGAGGCTGTGTTGGCCGATGGGGCTGAGAAAATGCGCGCCGCAGGACCGCTCGCAAGCGCAGCTCCTGCTGATGTGACCCCGAATGTTGCACGTGCTGCTGAGCTCTCAGCTCCTGCCTCTACCCCGGAGCCTCAGGTGCTGCCTCCACTCCCGAAGCATGACGAAATACCGCGACTTGGGTTTGTGAATGTGGGGGGAGAGCGCATGCTTTCAAGTGAGTCTGCAACAGCGCTCGCACAGGATTTCTATGCGAACAGTCCTGAATTGCAGGCGATCCGCTCGGTACAGGCGCGTGTAAAAGCGGGTGAATCATTCTCGCCGGATCAGATGCGTAACTTAATGTCGGAAGTAAGTAATGGTCTTGAGGTGCGCACTGGTGTTCGTTTTGAATTGTTTGATGGGGTAGAGCGTTCCGCCGGCTACAAGACGCCACCCGATTCTTTCCCGGCAGATACCAATCTCGGGAGCCTTCGCGTCAAGGATGACGGTCTTACATCAAGCAACGGGGCATCGCTGAGCCCAAGTCAGAAGAAGATTTACATATATTCCGATTACCTGAAGTATCCGGAACAAATACTTGATGAGATGATTCATGAGACGAATCACGTGCTGCTTATGAAGACGTTCGGATCTTCATCAGCAATCCCGCGTGTGCTTCTGAGCCCGGAGATTGGCGGTGGTCCATACGCAACGCATTTTGCAGATGCTGTTGTGAAGCGCCAACCGCCGAGCGCTGCGCCAAATACACTTGCTTCTGTTATCGAGCAGCGCGGCGTAGGCTCTCTGTCCAAGGACATGATTCCACCCCCGGCCGTAGCTACAGCGGCGCCGGACGCACCGTCTGCTCCTCGAACCGGACCTGACACGGCTACTTCTCCTGCGGGTGCGGCAAAACCCGA
The DNA here is from genome assembly GCA_964628005.1 of uncultured Candidatus Saccharibacteria bacterium. Taxonomy (GTDB): domain Bacteria; phylum Patescibacteriota; class Minisyncoccia; order Phycocordibacterales; family UBA2100; genus UBA10103. The sequence goes on from CAZVMJ010000039.1 coordinate 3,912, forward strand.
TGGCGCCGCAACTGTACCAGCGCCAAAGACAACACCAGCACTTGCGTGGAACGTATTTAAGGGATCGATTGTGCCGGCAAGTTCGCTCACGCGAAATGCGGCACTGCTTCCGTTTAGCTACGGTCTTGCTTCAACGATCGGCGGACCGCTCGCGATCACTATGCCGGTCGTGAACATTGCATGGAAATCTATTTTCAATGCCGAGTTTCGTGCAGATGTGATAGAGCTTGCAACCCGTGGGCGGGATCGCGTGGTGGCTTTCGCAAAGAATCCGGAGTTAGTGCCTACTCTAAAGAATGCAATGGCGCGCGTCGCCGAGTTCTCGAAGCCGGTCTCGCCTAAGCCGGATGTTGCAGCGGCGCCGAGTGCTCCGAAGCCGGATGCGACGGTGCCTCCTGCCGCAGCGTCGGGCGGTGGCAGCAAGCCGCCAAGCGATTGGCGACCATGGAAGAATTTTGGAGACGGATGGAATCCGAGTGCACCGTTTTCGACACCGGTCGGTCAGTCACTGCTTCGATACGGACCGATTGCCGGCTTGTTCGGAGTACTTGCATTAATTCCGTCCGATGAGATCCAAGAGATCCAAAATGGAGATCGACCTCAGAGTGAGAAAGCGGATGCTGCCGAGTGCACCGAAGCGGTGCTTGCATACCAAAATGCGATGCGTACATACATGAATCTTCCTGCGGCAAAGACCTGTGATGAACCGCTCCCGGATACTGTTGTATTCACAGCAGCAACGCCAAAGCCGGTGCCTACACCGACTCCGGTGCCGGGCCCGACGGTGGGTTCGTACACCACCGCACCGGCTCCTGCTACGGCCTCCTATACGCCGGCTCCTGCCGTCGGTTCGTATACTCCGGCAACCGGCCCAACAGGAGGCACGAGCCCAACCGGCGGATCATCGGGTGATGGTGGTACAAACCCGCTCAGCGGCCTGATGTCGATGTTGCAGGGAATGCTCCCGTCGCTTGCAAATATGCTCAACCAGCAGCTCAATCAAAACCAGAATCAGACGCCGACCACCACAACTGCAACCACGACACAGAGTACGACGCAGACCTATCTGCCGATTACGATGCAGATGAGTGTGACCCCAAATACGGTGGAGGGTAATGCGCAGGCTATTATTTCGTGGACGGCACAAAACGCGACCCTGTGCCGCTTCTTCACCGATGCTGCGCTGACGCAAATTGCATCCGGCAGTGCGACGGGGACCTTCCGGGTGAGCGACGTCTACAGCGACACGACCTTCCATGGTGTGTGCAGTAATCCGGGAGGGTATCTGGCAACCTCATCGGCCACCCTCTTCATCCGCTAGATTCATACAACCGCTCGATGGTATAGTGTTGGCATGACAGCACTTTATATTGCACTCGGTGTTGCCGTTCTCGTCGCGCTGTACGCGGTGTGGACCTACAACCGATTCGTTATGCTTACTAACCGCACTGAAGAAGCGTGGTCTGATATCGACGTACAAATGAAGCGTCGCTACGACCTTATTCCGAATCTCGTCGAAACCGTAAAGGGGTACGCCGCGCACGAAGCGGGTACGCTCCAGAAGGTAACGGAGGCTCGCACGAAAGCGATGGGTGCACAGACGGTGGAGGAGCATGCGGCAGCTGAAAACATGTTGACCGGTGCGCTTAAATCCGTTTTTGCGCTCTCGGAGGCGTATCCGGATCTCAAGGCCAACAGCAATTTCGTTGAACTGCAGCGCGAGCTTTCTGATACCGAGAATAAGATTCAGGCAGCGCGTCGATTCTACAACTCCGTAGTACAGGATCTCCAGAATATGATCGAGCAGTTCCCGACCAACGTCATTGGCTCCATGTTCGGATTCAAGACACGAGAATTCTTTGCGCTCGATGCATCGGAAGCCGCTGCGCGACAGCCGGTTGCGGTAAAGTTC
>CAZVMJ010000040.1:0-1447 GCA_964628005.1 uncultured Candidatus Saccharibacteria bacterium
CCGGGGAAAAAGCGGCGTACGACGTGAAGAAAGGAATTTTTCCATAGTTCGCCATACCGGCCGCCACGGTTGCAAGATTCTGTTCCGCGACGCCAATTTCTATAAAGCGGTTCGGAAATTCTTTTTGAAACCACTCTGCGCGCGTGGACTCCGTAAGATCGGCGGAAAGAACGACAACGCGCTCATCAGCACGCCCTGCTTCAGCCACACCGGTGCCAAAACCATCGCGCGTTGCGGCCTTCTCTGCCGGATTCTCCCAGTCTTCGCGTATATGCATTTCAGATACGATGGTCATAGATTATTGATGTTCACTCGCTACCTTACCGTTCATCGTGCGGAGTTCTGTGAGGAATCGTGCAGCCTCATCTTTTGAAGGCGGTTTTCCATGCCAACGATAATCCCCTTCAATTTCCCGAATGCCCTTACCCGGAATCGTGTGCGCAATGATGACGGTGGGCTTTTCCAGTATTGCCGCAGCCTCACCGCATGCCTGCACAAACTGCGGGATGTTGTGGCCATCTACCTCAAGCACGTGCCAACCGAATGCACGGTACTTATCCGCAAACGGCTCGAGTGGCATCACCGATTCCGTCATGCCATCAATTTGGATATTGTTGCGATCAATGATGCCTGTGAGATTTGAAAGACGATTCTTGCCGGCAAACATCATGGCTTCCCAAATATTTCCTTCATTGTGCTCACCGTCAGACATAGCACAAAACACGCGAAACTTTTTTTCATCCATTCGTGCCGCATAGGCGTAACCCGCTGCCTGCGAGAGCCCGCTACCCAGTGGGCCGGAGGTGCTCTCAACGCCCGGCAACTTCTCGCGCTCCGGATGGCCCTGTAATCGAGAGCCAAATTTGCGCAGCGTGAGACACTCCTCTACCGGGAAATATCCTGCATGCGCCATGGTGGCGTAGCGAATCGGCGTAATGTGACCGTTTGAGAGAAAGAGACGATCGCGCTCTTCCCACTCAGGGTTCTGCGGATCGTGTCGCAGGACGCGGAAATACAGCGCAGTGAAAATATCTGCCATACCAAGCGGGCCGGCAGTGTGCCCGCTCCCCGCAGCAAGCAGCATCTCGATCACCGTCTGGCGAATCGCGCTCGCTTTATCCGTGAGTGTTTTAATCTCGCTGTCGGTGAGCGGCTCCATAGTGAAAGTATACCGTGTGAAAAACGGCAGTGCGTCTACGCGTCAACCGTGATGGTGACAGGCTTGCAGCCCTGCATTGCGCGCGCATGAATCGCGGCGTATGCGAGCGCAGGATCATCTGCCTTCGAGATTGCCGAGCCTACACACAAGCGATTTGCACCGGCGCGCGTGAGCTCTTCCACATTGGATTCGGCAACACCGCCGTCTACCGCAACCATCATGTCGGGATACATTGCATGCAATTCTTCAACGCGCGACAAAATGCGATCATCAAACGGCTGTCCCTGT
>CAZVMJ010000040.1:1457-5798 GCA_964628005.1 uncultured Candidatus Saccharibacteria bacterium
ACATCAGCTGCACGACATCAATCACATCGACATACTCTGCAACAGCTGTAAGCGGCGTGTCTATCAAAAGCGAAAGACCCACTTCTTGTGCACCTGCGGCTTTCCACGAATCAAACATGGCGCGTGTCGTTGCTACATCAGCGAGTGATTCTACATGCGCCAGGATGCGCACACATCCACCGCGCGCAAGCAATGTGCCGATCCATGACGGGTCCTGCACCATCAGATGCGCTTCGTAGCGAATGGTGCCGACGTGCGGTAGTTTTTCGCCGCGCTCAAGCTGCGCCTCAAATGCGGCACGCTGCCCTTCAAAGTATGGCCACGAGGTAACGGGGGCAAACACGCCGTCAGCCACATCAAGCTGAATTTCAGGTGCAAAGGAAAGCGCACTCGCCGTGCGGCGCTCAAGCTCGCCGAGATCTGGCGGGCAGGTGTTTGTCGGCAATATATGCGGATCGCAAAGGTATTTCATATCGTTGTGTTCGGTAGTGAATCAAGTTTATCAATGCGGCGTTTGTGGCGATCTTCGCCGGAGAACGGTGTTGCAAGCCACGTGCGGACCGCCTGCTTTGCGGCCTCGTCGGTAAGAAAGCGGGCGCCGAGCGAGAGTACATTTGCATTGTTGTGTTCGCGGACAGAGGCAATCATATCGAAGGAGTGCCCGGCAGCATCAATCTGTGCACCCGCATCGCCGTAATACACCGCAGCGCGAATACCGGGAAATCGATTTGCAGCAATTGCCTCACCCTGGCCTGAGCCGCCCAAAATAATCGCACGACTCTCCTCCCCCGCCGCATGATCACGCAACATGCAATTGCATGCTGCCGCAATGATTTCCGGGTAGTCGTCGTGCGGATCTTTTTCGTATGCGCCACAATCTTCAACTTCAATACCAAGCTCACCGCGAACAAACGTAATGAGCGAGTTCTTAAGATCGAATCCTGCGTGATCTGCCGCGAAATACACTTTCATCCCGTTAGAGAAGAACGCCGCGTGCGGCACTCTCCCCGCTTAGGTGACTAAATTGATTTGTTTTCATATACACAACCCGTTGCTAACGGGATTCATGCCCTAGCCACGCTTTGCAATAGCTGCGGCATGTTCAACAAGTGTATGCGTGTATCCCATTTCGTTGTCGTACCAGGAGAGCACCTTCACGAGCGTACCGTCTACGACGCGCGTCATGGAGAGATCCGCGATCGATCCATACGGGAGGCCAAGAATGTCGCTTGAAACGAGTGGCTCTTCAGATACGGCAAAAACACGCTTCCAGCGATCGCTCGCGGCAGCTGCCTTGAGCGCTGCATTAATTTCTTCAACCGTTGTCGGGCGCTTTGGCACGAATGTGACATCTACCATTGAACCTGCCGGGACCGGTGTGCGAATGGAGATACCGTCGAATTTATCTTTGAGCTCCGGGTATGCGAGCGCCGTTGCCTTCGCAGCACCCGTTGAAGATGGCGCGAGGTTCAACGCACCTGCGCGACCGCGACGGAAGTCGTCCTGCGCAGGAGCATCCACAATCGATTGTGTTGCCGTGTATGCGTGCGTCGTATTGAGAATTGCGCGCTCGATACCAATTGCTTCGATAAGTACACCGATGATTGGTGATGCAGCGTTTGTGGTGCACGACGCGTTTGAGGTGATCTGTGATCCGCCAAACTTATCTTCGTTTGCACCGATAAGAACGGTATCTGCACCATCACCCTTTGCAGGAGCGGAAATAATAACGTGCTTTGCGCCCGCATCGAGGTGTGCTCTTGCTTTCGCAGGATCGGTAAAGAATCCGGTGGACTCAATGACGATGTCTACATTCATATCCTTCCACGGCAATTTCGCCGGATCGCGCTCCGCGAGAACCGGAACACGCTTTCCATTGATGATAAGTGCACCCTGTTCGGCCGAAACCGAAAAGTCTGCGCGACCGTATACCGAGTCGTACTTCAAAAGGTACGCCAGGTTTTCCGGAGTCGTTAGGTCATTAATCGCAACAATTTCTAATTCGTTTCGACCGTATGCTGAACGGGCAAAACACCTCCCAATGCGGCCGAAGCCGTTAATCGCAACGCGAGCCATATGCAATGAATACTATCACCCGATTTGAAGCGCTTCTGTGCACAAGTACTACTCGGTGGGAGCCGAAGCTTCATTTTGCGGTGGCGCCTCACTCGAGACCGGTGGTGTGGATGTGCCGATATCGCTCTCGCCAGCGCCACCCGCTTCTGGAGTGAGAGCGCCTCCATCCCCTTCCGATGGCACAGCAGCAGGTGCCTGTGCGGCTCCGGCACTCTGCAAAAGCGTATCGAGCTGAGCCTTTGTTACACACGTCTCGCCGGATTCATCGGCAATACACAGCGTTTCGGTATACATCACCTTTGCGTAAATCTGTTCGAACACGCCGGTAACCGCATACACCGCTCGCCCGAGCACGCGGATAACGGTATCGCCAATCGATGCAATGCGATCGCGCAGCGACGGAGACGACGTTGCAAACGAACCCATCCACGGCGTGCTCGTACTTGAGGATGTAGCGGTAGTCAGCTCAAGCACATTCGTTGCTCCGGCAAGCAGCGGGAGCGCGTTTGGAATATCTGAAACCTCATCAGAGAATCGTGCATTGCGGAACACACCAGCGATTGAAAGATTTCCATCCTCATCGAGATTCGCGATCTCACGTCCCAACTGATTGAGGAATGTCATTCCCTGCGGCGCATCCCAATCTTCCGTGATACGGAAGTTGTTTGCGAAGATCATGTCACCGAAGAATTGATCCCCTGTTGCGCCCGTGTTTGCGAAGTTTGAGTTGAGAAGAATTGAAGAACTTGAGATAGCGATACCAAGCTTATAGGTGCTTACGGTTGTTGTGACTCCACCCAAGAGATGCCAGTAGTATGTGCTGCCAGATGAAAGTCCGCTGAGACCCGATACGACACCATCGGACGCAACCGTAACAGTACCGCCAGGTGAAGCGCTATTTGTTGCCATACCAAGCGCTTTTGATCCCGTCGTGATTGATATAACCGCTTTAGGCAGCGTGCCGGCATCTAAAAAGATGTGAACAAATTTTCCACTCTCAAGCATCGACATGCCGAACGCTTGAGACACGCCGCTTGAGAGAACCGTAAGCGGCGTTGCAAACGTTATCGTTGAGGTACCGGTAATCGTCGCAAGTGTTTCGCGGAATGATCCGCTAAAGTAATTGACATAGAAGCGACCAGAATCAACAGCGGCGACACGCACAACACCCGGCAGAATGTTGTACATAATTGACGTGGAGCCAACAGAGACACTTGTTCCAGACACTGATCCGACCGTTGCCGCCAAGTGCCATGAATTTTGTGTATATGCATACGCAAAACGCGAGCTATCGAGACGGACGCCAGCGAGATATAACGCTGTTGAGGTTGCGGAAGAGAGCGTTACCGGTGTGCCTGCGGTAATAGTGGTACCGGAAACAGTGTTACCAACAACGCGCACGGTATTTGAACTCGTGATATATCCAACCACGAAATTACTACTGCTCAGACCGACAACATTCGAATACGTAGTGATAGCGGATTCGAGATTTACTGATGTGCCAGCTGCTATGGTACTCGTACCACTAACCGCTGCAGCCACAGCACGAACCGTCGACTCACCATTGATCTCGTTGTACGCCGTAACGAATGTTGCCGAATCGAGCGCTGATACGGATACATACGTTCCATCGAATGCACCGACTGCTGTCACCACGCCCGGCGTCACCGTTGTTCCGGAGACATTGCTTACAACCGCACGGACACCGATGGCCGATCCGGTATACACGGTAACAAAGCGAGTGGAGGTGAGTGCCGCAACCGCGACATACGATGGGCTCGTATGACCACCAACAGCCGTTGCCGTTCCGCAGGAAATAGTGAGGTCGGAGACCTGACACACGGCAGAAACAGCAATATCGGTGGCACTGTCTACCCAACTGGCAACAAACGACGTTGAGCTCAACGTAGCAACGGCAAGATACGTTGCGCTTGCAGACTTAAGCGTAACGCTCGTACCCGCGAGAATATTTGTCCCGCCCGCAATCGTTGTGGCTTTCATTACGTTTCCGTTGATGTATTGCACAACATCCCCTGCCGTTATTGCAGTACTGCTCGCATCAACTACGTAGTCAGCCGTAAGCTGTTTGAGCTTTGCCGACAATTCACCTGACGCATTGATCGCAAACAATTGCGCACCCGACGATGATGCAATTACAAATGGAACGGTATTTGTTGCAGCTTTGATCGACAGCGCGGCGTATGGAGACGTAGTGCCCACGCCCATCGAGCCATTCTGTGTAATGGTGACAGCCTGCAGTCCTCC
>CAZVMJ010000041.1:0-5773 GCA_964628005.1 uncultured Candidatus Saccharibacteria bacterium
AGTATCCTCGCAAGTGCGCTCAAGGCGCGTTTCATCTTCCCGGCAAAGTCAGTCGAGTTGTCGATTATCCGCAGCTGCGGATGACCACGCCACGCATGGAGCGTGGCACTGTCCAGCATTCGTGCCTGCTCAACCGTTTCAGATCGCGCCGCATTGTTTGCCAGTGTGTAGTACTGCTCGGCACCGCGCGCGGCGGTAACCAAATGCAGCACCATATCGTACCGATGCAGAAGCCCAACACGTTCGAGCCCCATCAGCGGCAGCATACGCCGAAACTGCTTCTCGCCCACGTAGGCTTCGCAGTCCAGCATTCCCCGATCGGCAAGCACCACCACGCGCTTGCCGCTTTTCTTCTGAATCGTCTCCGCCATTACGAAGTACGCGTTCTCTCGCGGTATCGCATACCGCAGCAGAGAATCTTGGAAGAGTTCCGTCGTCAGCAGTGTCGGGGTAACCCCGCCGGTGATGAGCTCGGTTGCTACCTCGCTCACAATCACTGCATGAATCGAATGACGGGAAAGCAGGTTTTGTGCTTCGGCAAGGAAGGTACTCTTGCCGCCGCAGGGCCCGCCGGTTACCGCGATAACAGGTATATGTGAAAGCATTCGCGTCTCCCTGTAGACATCACGCTCAGTCTTCGTCTTCCGCGATCCTAGCAGAGCCCCCCGTCCCAGAACAAGTGCAACCCCGGCGCACACAATGGCGCCGGGGTTGCGGGTGTCAGGCTGCTGCCTGCATAAAGAGCCGGTCGAGCTCGTCGTACGACATGTCGTAGTTGAAGCCTTCAGCGAAGTCCTGCACGCGGTAGCGGTACGTGTCCCACTCCCGCGTCTGCGGAAAATCGATGAACGCCACCATGGCATATCGGCCGCCGTCGCGTGTTACCTCATTGGGCACCACGCGATGCCAGAGCGCCTTCACTTTGCACTCCGCGCGATGCTGCAAGCCGAGCGACGGAAAGATGATCGTCTGATCCTCCGTCACTGGCCACGGCTTCCACTGCCGATTGAAATCGAGATACTCGCCACCACCCTGACTCTCGTCGAGATGAAGCGTGAATCCGAGCCGATCCGCATGCGCGTTCGCCAGCATGTCGCCGCCGAAGTAGTGCAGAAAGCGAAACGTCCAGTTTTTCTTGCCGCGATACACATCGCGCAGGAATCCATGCACGCCGTATTCCTTCTCCACGTTCGCTGCGAAGCGAAGAATCGTGGGAGAACACGCATCGATGAGCGCATCGGCCGCACGTATGAACGCAACCGCACGCGTATCTTCCACCGCCTTCGCCTTCGCAAGCAATTCAGGCTCGCGCCGCTTGAGCAAGTGAAAGAGCTCTTTGTTGTCGGCACGCGGTCCGCTGTCGTTGCGGAACATGTAGCCGAAATCATCAATGCGGGTGCCGCCGGAAATCTTCTGCTTTTCCGAGGGCGGCAATGCGCAGAACTGCTTCCACGCACTCATTGCTTCGTGCACCTTCGCTTTGAGCGGTGCGGGATACGGCACTGTTACGTAGCCGTCGGTATCGAGGGTTCGAACCTGCATGTCCACCTCCTTCTGCTGAACATCCCACGTGCGATAGTAGCAGCCACGCTCCCGCAGGTTATCCACAGCCCTCAAATGCAAAACAGGGGTTCCCATGCTCGGGAGCCCCTGCTTCTTTCTTGTGCATCAAAAGAGCTACGCGTGCGTTTTGCGCTCGATGTACTCGCGCACCTCAGCCGCATCGTTCGATACAAGCACATACCGCTGCGGACGATCGAGAAGATCGGCATATCCGGGTGGAACCGCCGGCTGTTCTTCGATCGAGCGGTAGATCGTGCTCGCAAACTTTGCGGGCTGCGCCGTCTCCGCAATCAGCATCTTCTCGCCTTCACGGTGATAGTGATACGCCGCACGGAACCCAACTGCCGTGTGCGGATCGACGACGATGTTGAATCGCTTGTACACGAAGCGAATCGAACGCAGCGTTTCGCTGTCGGTTGCCATGTATGAACGGAGCAACCTCCCGCGATTCGGCGACGTCTCACGCGCATCGAACGATCCCGTCTCCCGCAGTTGTTTCCACAGCTTCCGGATCCGGGCGCCATCGCGATCCACACCCTCGAACATAAGACGTTCGAGGTTTGATGCCGTGGTGATATCCATCGAAGGACTCAGTGTTTCCACGGCACGCGGCTGCTCCTTGGGCGAATACACGCCGCCGGAGCGGAAGAAGCGATGCAGTACGTCGTTGCTGTTGGTTGCAACCACGATCGAAATGGGGAGCCCCATACGAAACGCCACATACGCCGCATGCGCATTCCCGAAGTTGCCCGACGGGATGACGAAGGTAACGTGCTCGTTGTTGTTCGACGTCGCACGCAGATACCCCGCCACGAAGTACACCACCTGTGCCGCAATACGCGCCCAGTTGATCGAGTTCACGGCGCCGATCGAATATCGACGCTTGAACCCGGCATCTCCGTTGATCGTCTTCACAATGTCCTGGCAGTCATCGAACGTGCCGGATACGCAGAGATTGTGAATGTTCTTGTCCTGCAGCGTATACATCTGCCGCTGCTGGAACTCGCTCATGCGACCTTTCGGCGAGAGCATGAACAGACGAATGCGCGACTTGCCCCGCAGCGCATACGCTGCCGCAGAACCCGTGTCGCCGGAGGTTGCGCCGAGAATGTTACTCACGGCGCGCGTGTGTTCGAGCCGATGCTCCATCAGATTCCCGAGCAATTGCAGCGCGAGATCTTTGAACGCGAGCGTCGGCCCCTCTGAAAGCTTCAGAAGCCCAATATCCCGCGCAAGCATCCGCACCGGCACGATCTCCTCCGTGCCGAAGTTCTCGGCATTGTAGGTGCGCGCCAGAATGTCGGTGAGGGTCGGCATCGAATACTCGGGCATGAACTCCCGCAACACCCGAAGCGCAATTGCCCTGTAGTCGCCGGCAACCTCCCGCAACAGATTGAGGTTCAATTGCGGATAGCGTTCCGGCACATACAAACCACCGTCGGGCGCGAGGCCCGTAAGCAGAATGTCATTGAAACTCGCCGGTTCGCTCTCGCCTCTTGTCGAGACATACCGCATAAGCAATCTCCCTTTTCACTCAAAGAGCACGGACCTGTTCCGTAACCCGCTGCCGATACTGCATGTTTTGGAAAGATCGCACAAGCCTGCAGCCTGGCACCCTCTGGAAAATCGGCTGAAAATACGTATAATGCTCGACGTAAAGAGCGGCCCTATCGTCTATCGGCTAGGACACATCCCTCTCACGGATGAAAGCGGGGTTCGATTCCCCGTAGGGTCACCCAAACAAAACAGCGCGCAACATGGCGCGCTGTTTTGTATATATAGAAAGTCGAAAGCCTCGCGCGAGCGAGGCTTTCTTGGTGCTCTCACCACCGAAGGCCGGCGAAGGCCATCCAGAGCGTAAAACAGATTGCCATAAGAATGGCAAAGGCCAGACGATGCAAAAAGTAGCGCGGCTGCCGAATGATCGGATCCGCGATACCCCACATCACCACGTACACGATGATTGTGAGCACCAGAAAGAGAACGGCAAACCGAAGCATGGCATGCCTCCGCAGCTGCTACCGCTGTCACTATGTGGCGGGCGCAGACACCTGTCAAAGCAATATCAACTCTGCAGTGAAGTAAAATACTCATATGCTTCTGGTACAAACAAAAATTGGCCCTAGCCCAATACACGGTATCGGCATCTTTGCCGACGAGTTTATTCCTAAGGGCACACGCATTTGGGAATACCGCTCGGGTGTCGATTCAAAACTCTCTGAAGCGTTCGTGCGATCACTTCCCGCACCGGCCCAGACACACATGCGCAACTACGCGTATAAAAATCGTGTGACGGGAGAGTATGTCCTTTGTGGCGACGATGCCCGCTTCTTTAATCATTCAGACACGCCAAACACGGAGGATCTCGATGATTCTGTTCTGGTTGAAGGAGAAGGCGTTACGATTGCCGCGCGCGACATTCAACCCGGCGAAGAGATTGTTTCGGATTACCGCACCTTCGACGCCAACTCAGACGCGAAAGGAATCACTTCCTAAAAACAACAACACCCCGCACGAAACCGCGCGGGGTGTGATGAACGAACTGTGATGAGGAACTTACCGGCACGATTTCACGGCGCCATCTTCGTTGATCCGAATCTCGATCCCCGATTGCTGGTGGATGTACCACACGCCGCCCACGCATACTTCCCTCGCCTCCGGAGGCGGGTTCTCCGTGAGTACACGCGGGACGAACTGTACCATCGCCAACAGAACGACGAGTGCGCACGCACCCAGCAGCGCAAGCTGCCACACAGACCTCAGCTCAGTCCAGATCATTCGCACGAGCATGCGAGCCTCCTCAAAGAGCCTAAGAAAAATACTATGCCATCTTTGAGCACTCATGTCTACATTTGTATAACACCAGAGAGGCCGTCTGCATCGCACGCAGACGGCCTCTGAATTTACATATTGTGGTGAACATCCACCTCCACGAGCGGGAGCGCTTCAGCCTCCCCCGCCTTCGGCGCAGCGAAATCGCACTGCATGCGCGTGGCATCCCGATAGAAGCAGGTGCGCGCATCGGTGTGACACGCCACCCCATTACCTTGCGGCGCGACGAGATACAAGAGGGCGTCGCCATCGCAATCGATTCGCATCTTGACCACGCGCTGATAGTTGCCGCTTTCTTCCCCTTTCACCCAGCTTTTCTGGCGCGAAGTGGAGTAGTAGCAGGCAAAGCCGGTTTCAAGCGTTTTGCGCCAACCGGCCTCATTGGTGTAGGCAACCATCAGCACTTCGCGCGTTTCCGCATGCTGCGTCACCACCGTTACCAGGCCGCCCCGCTTTTCGAAATTGGGACGATACACTTCCCGTGATTTCATGGCCTCTCTCCGTACCGTTGCACTCGATATTCCGAAATCACTATGTCACAAATGCACCTACGTGCGAATACCCTAAGCCGTGGCGTACAATGGCGAGGTGAAAGAAGCAATTGCCGTTATAGCCGCGCTCCTTGCGATTGCAGGCAATGTTCCCTACCTCATCGATATCGTGAAAGGAACGGTGCGCCCGCACCCCTACACGTGGTTTATCTGGACCGTCGTCTCGGCAACCGTGTTTTTTGGCCAGGTGGCAAAAGGAGCCGGCGTTGGCGCACTGCCCACGGCAGCCTCTGAAATATTTACGCTCCTCATCTTTCTGTTTTCACTGAAATACGGATTCAAAAATATTCCGAAGAGCGACACCGTGTATTTGATCATCGCGCTCGCGGGATTAATTCCCTGGATGCTCACCAAAGATCCGACACTCTCAGTGATTATCGCGGTGAGCATAGATGCAATCGCATTTATTCCTACCCTGCGCAAGGCGTATCGTGAACCATCAACCGAATCGCCACTCCTCTTTGCCACAAACGTAGTTCGACATGGTCTCGCGCTCTTTTCCCTACAGGCGTACAACGTGGCAACGATGCTGCACTCGCTCGTGATGATATGCACCAACAGCGCAATGGTGGCATTACTGCTGCGCTCGCGCCGACAAACCACGCGCGTATGACAAACCCTCAACAGCAACCCAAGGTGCAGGTGGAAAGCATGCAGGCGTTTGCGAGCATGCAGCTCCACCACAAGCTTCTGCGAGATCACGACACACTGCGCTCATTCTTTGGCTCCTACGTGTACACCACCCTCGGGGCTGATGGCGAGCACGGGCACGGCACGCTACGCACCCCCGAGCAGCTCCGCCCGCTACCACACACACAACTGCCGGA
>CAZVMJ010000042.1:0-5747 GCA_964628005.1 uncultured Candidatus Saccharibacteria bacterium
CATTAAGGATTTCGCTGCCTTTGCCGCGCTCTATCGCGACACGGTTGGTAAGAAAGAGGGGGTTGAATTCCTCAAAGCTGCGGAGAAGAAAAATATCATGCTGCTTCTCGGTACCAATAAAGATGTGTCTCTTCTTGAGGGGGTGTACGGAAAAAAGACCATTGCAAAGCACTCTCACTCCGCGAAGAGGTCGCGCGGCTAGCGCATGCGACTCCTTGTTACCACGCAGGCGGTAGATCTGAACGATCCGATACTCGGGTTTTTTCACCAGTGGATTCTTGCGCTTTCAAAAGAATGCGAATCAGTTGATGTTATTTGTTTACGGGCCGGTTCGTATTCGTTACCGCAGAACGTACGCATTCATTCGCTCGGAAAAGAAAACGGTGTAGGCCGTATTGGTCGCACGCTCCGTTTTCTGTATCTGGCTCTTGTGCTTAGCGGGCGCAACGATGCCGTCTTTGCACACATGAATCCTGAGTATGTGGCACTGATGGGGTGGTATTGGAAACTGCGTGGTCTTCGCATCTCGCTCTGGTACGTCCATAAAAGCGTCACCTGGTGGCTGCGGTTTGCTGCACGTTTTGTTGATTACATCTTTACGGCTGTCCCCGAAAGTATTGCGATTCAATCAGATCGCATTCGAGTGATGGGACACGGCATTGATGTTGATGCGCTTCCGTACACGTCGGCGCCGCTTATGGAGTCGCTCGACATGCGGACCATCGGACGCATTTCGCAGTCAAAAGGTATTGATACAGCACTCGATATATGCGAATTACTTGAAGCTGGTGCGCAGAATTTCTCGCTCACCATCATCGGATCGCCGGTTACCGATGAAGAGGCGCGATTCGCGGAGCGAATGTACGATCGCGCGGCACGCGCATCGTATGCTCCGCGTGTGCGATTTGCAGGGCCGGTGCGCAATACTAATGTGGCGCACGCGCTTACCGGTTCGAATATGTTTTTAAACATCAGTCACACCGGTGGTCTCGATAAATCAGTACTTGAAGCGGCGTTGCTCGGCATTCCCGTGGTGAGTACGAATCCCACATTCCGCAGCCTCCTTGCGGGGCACGGATTGTTTGTTGAATCCGCAACAGCCTCGGAAGTGTTACGAGCCATCGAAACATTCCGTGCGCGACCCCATGCCGAACAGGAACGCGTACTTGCAGATGTTGCAGCGCACGTACAGCGTACGCATGCGCTGCAATCACTCATACCTGCTATTGTGAAGACGTTATCGATATGACATACAAACCGCAAGTAGATAAAAGCCATTACGGCCGTTCGTATCGGGCGCAAGATCGATGGAATGCCTATTACCACCAGCTTACGCTCATTGCGGAAGCGAACCCTGCGACGGTGCTTGAAGTGGGTCCGGGAGAGGGAGTGGTCAGTCGAGAAATGCGCGCATCGGGGATAACGGTTACGACGGCAGATATTGCGCCGGATTTGCAGCCAGATGTTGTTGCGTCGGTGACGGAATTGCCCATGGCAGACAATTCATTTGATGCCGTGGTGGCATGCGAAATACTTGAACATATTCGTTTTCAAGATGTGCCGAAGGCGTTCTCTGAAATTGCACGTGTTACAAAACATCATGCGATCATTTCAGTTCCACATCCCGGGAATATTCTGTTCTCTGCGATTATCAAAATTCCTTTACTCAAACCCTTTTCCATACGCATACAAGTTCCATTCTTCTGGAAGACGCATCAGTTCAATGGCGAGCACTACTGGGAATTAGGAAAGCGCGGCTATCCGATCTCTGCTTTTGTTGCTGCGGCGGAAAGCGCCGGCTTGATGCTTATAAAGACAGAGAAGCACACCGACGATCCTGCACACCGTTTTTTCCTCTTTAAGAAACGCGCATGAACGGGAAGGTTGTCGTGGTTACGGGTGGCGCCGGGTTCATCGGCTCGCATCTCTGTCGTGCGCTCCATGAAGCGGGTGCGCGGGTTATTTCGCTCGACAATTACTTTACGGGCTCACGCGACGCGCACGTTCCGGGGGTTGAATATCGGGAAGGTCACACGAAGGATATTGCAGCGCTGATTCCTGAGCGCGCTGATGTGGTGATGCATCTCGGTGAGTACTCGCGTGTTGAGATTTCGGTAGCAGAGCCGGCACGCGTGTGGGATCTGAATATGGCGGGCACATTCGGCGTACTTGAGTATTGGCGGGCGCACCGTACGAAATTGGTCTATGCAGGTTCCTCTACAAAGTTTGGAGACGATGGAACGGGCAAAAACCAGAGCCCCTATGCGTGGACCAAGGCGGCAAACACCGAACTGGTTCAAAACTATGCGGCTTGGTATGGCCTGCCGTTTGCGATTACGTATTTCTATAACGTGTACGGGCCGGGAGAGCGCGCCGGCACCTACGGAAGTGTAGTCGAGATCTTCGCGAAAAAAGCTGCGGCAGGGGAAGTCCTTGGAGTCGTGTCGCCCGGAACACAGGTGCGAAATTTCACGCATGTGTCGGACGTCGTAGACGGGCTCATGCGTGTCGCAGCACATGGAAGCGGTGATGATTACGGACTTGGTAACGAACGCGAATACTCAATTCTCGAGCTTGCGCAATTATTTGGCGCTCCCATTGAAATGTTGCCGGAGCGACAGGGTAATCGTATGACAGCGGCGCTCTCCACTGAAAAAGCTCGTGCGCTCGGATGGGTGCCGACGCATAGCCTCGAGGCATATATACACGAGCGAATGACGCGTTCCGTATGAAGCCTTTTCTTTTTTGGGTCGATCCTACGACGCGCGTGGAGGGGCTGCGGCACACGCCGCTGCTGTTTCCGTTTTGGGGCAATGCGCTGACGGAGCAGACGCCGTATCAGAAACAGGTATTTGATTCGTACTCATTTGATACGTCCCGTTACGGGCTTGCGGATCGGATCGAGGATGCCGATATGATTTTGGTCCCGCATACGCACACCATGCTGCGATCGCGTCTCGATATTCTGGACCGCGCTTCGCGCATCGCACACACAGTCGGAAAGAAATTTCTAGTGGACGGTACCGGTGATATCGAGCGTCCCATTTCACATACGAACGCAGTGGTGTTGCGCTATGGCGGATATCGCTTTCGAAACGCGCCGAATGAGATTCATATCCCACTCTATACCGACGATCTCTTAGAGCGCATCGGGGTGCCGCTCGCGGTGAGGACATACAGCGACGTGCCGGCGATTGGTTTTTCCGGGTGGGCAGGCATGTCGCGCGCGCAAGTTATAAAGACCATGTTGAAAGAATTTCCGACACGAGTGCTCAGTCTCATCGATGACCGTTACGCTGCGTGTCGTAAAGGTGTTTTCTTTCGACAGGATGCGATTCATGCATTGGAAGGGGCGACGGGTCTGCGTACAAATTTCCTTATTCGTGATTCATACTCGGGGCATCGGTCCACGGCCTCAGCTGATCCTGCGGCCTTACGCCGAGAATTCATTGAAAATCTTCTCTCGAGTGATTACGCGCTTGATGTCCGCGGAGACGCGAATGCATCACAGCGACTTTTTGAAATACTTTCGCTCGGGCGCATACCGGTCATTCTCGATACCGAGCGCAATTTTCCGTTTTCAGACGAAATTGATTACCAGTCTTTTGCGCTTGTTGTTGATTTCCGCGAACGCCATCGTCTCGCGAGTCTTATCTGTCAGTTTCATGCCTCGCTCAGTCCGGAGAAATTTGAGACCATGCAGCGCGCTGCGCGCGAGGTGTATGTTCGATACTTCCGCCTGGATTCGATGACGGCACCGTTGATAGATCGACTGCGGGCTGCTCAATGATTGTGAGTCGGGAAAAGATCACGCATACTACCTGTCTATGCACAGTGCGCTGGAGATCGTTCGTACGCTCATTAAACGCCTCGTCGGCCGCGGTTCAATGCGATCCTATGCCCAGTTTGGGGAAGACGCGATTGTTGCCTCAGTTTTTCGAAATAAACCTGGTGTGTATGTCGATGTCGGCGCCTTTCATCCGACGCTCTATTCAAATACGTATGCGTTGTATCAAAAAGGGTGGCGCGGTATTGCGATTGATCCGGAGGGAACCTATGCGCCGCTGTATTCAGCGCTTCGCCCTCGCGACACCTTTGTAACCGCGGCAGTGGGGCAGCAGGGTGAGGGTGTATACACTTCGTATGCAGATCGCGCGTACAACACACTGGCGCCGATGGGTGTTTCCACGCCGGCAACAGTCCGCGGTATACAGCCGCTAAGTCAGCGTACGGTCAAAATTCGCCCGCTCGCGGACATTTTGCGTGAGCACCGTGTGGATCACGTGGACTTTATGTCGGTAGATGTTGAAGGTCTTGATCTTATGGTGCTGAAAACATTTGACTGGAGTATGCGGCCGACGGTGATTGCGGTTGAGGATGACGGGTTTGATGCCGATGCTCCGCTGCAGAGTGAGGTATACGTCTTTCTGCGGGAAAAGGGATATCAGCTGCATGGGAAATCCGGCCCTACACTTATCTTTAAGCATGTGCCGCAGCAGTGATTGATAGGTTCGGTAATTCCTGCATACTGCACAGCACGTATGCTTGGGCCAGTCTACATCGTATTTGCGGGGCGTTACCCATCAGAAAAGGCCGCGGGGCTTTTTGTTGAGCAGAATGCACTATCGCTCGTGCAGGCAGGGGCCGATGTAACGGTGCTTGCTCCACGACGGCTCGGTCGCGGCGAAATGAATGATGTTCCATACGGAATTGAGTACGTTCCGGTTCTTGATCTCTCGCGGGTCCCGTTTCTTCGAATTATTGCCCACTATGTAATGGTTGCGACGTTTTCCCTTGGGGTGGTGCGCCGGCTTTTGGGCAGCGATGTAGATGCGCTTATTATTTCAAATGATGCACTTCCGCTCATTGGAGCGTCGCTGCTTCGAACCAAAACGCTGTACGAAATGCATGATTTTGTACCGGGCTCCGCGCTGCTCAGACGACTGCTTCTTTCCCGTGTGCGCTGGATATTGGCCACCAACACATGGAAACGAGATCGGCTCATTGAAATGTTTAGTGTTCCTGCTGAACGCATTCTTTTGGAGAGAAATGCGGTTGATGTAAATGCGTTTGGAGTGCACGAGAGGCACGATGCGCGCGCCGTCCTTGGTCTTGATGCGCAAGAAAAATTGGTTGTGTACACGGGACACCTGTATGAATGGAAGGGTGCCGAAACACTTGCGGCAGCGGCGGCGCATGTCTCGGGTGCCCGTGTTGTATTTGTCGGCGGCACCGTTCCCGATGTCGCTGCGTTTCGGGCGCGATGGGAGAATGTTCCACAGATTCAGATTGTTGGACACGTGCCGCACGATCGCGTAGCGCTCTGGCAGGCGGCTGCTGATGTGCTCGTGTTGCCCAACTCCGCGCGAGAGGAAATTTCGGTGCACTACACCTCGCCTATGAAGCTCTTCGAATACATGGCATCTCGACGCCCAATCGTTGCGTCGGATCTTCCGTCCATTCGGGAAATTTTGCCGGAGAACATTGGGTATTTCGCAACACCGGATAATCCTGAATCTTTTGCCGCAAAGATAACCGAAGCGCTACAGGATCCCGCAGGCGGGGAGCGTGCGCGGGCAGCTCGTGCGATTGCAGAGGGGTATTCGTGGAGCGCGCGCGCCGAGCGTATACTGGACCGCACGATATGAGTGTTGTACACAAAGTCTCCCAGGGTGTTGCCTGGAACACGAGTTCCATCATCATCGGAAAGTTCGTGATGTTCACGAACATCTTTCTTGTCCTCAATT
>CAZVMJ010000043.1:0-2914 GCA_964628005.1 uncultured Candidatus Saccharibacteria bacterium
CTATAGAGTAAGCGCGCGATATAGGTCCCCGACTTCAAATATGTGTGACTCGTACTTGCTATGCAATCACCCGTCTCGGTGCAGCTCCGGGCAAAAAACTTTGTAAACCCGTCACCGAAATCGATTGCGTATTCCGTATAGTGCGTATCGTAAATACTGCTCCCTGCGGTGTAATCAGGACGATCCGGTGAGAACAAAAACTCCACGTGCGATACATTCTGCCCGACCGGACGATACATCAGCTGAAAATCATGGCCACTTTTGGCCGGCGTTGTGCTCGCGACCACTGTTGCAACAGTGCCTTCGCATTGGGTTTGTATTGCGAGACGCGTGGCTGGGCCTACGATACCGAGCGCCGAAACAGCATGTTCAGTCTGAAAACGGGTAACGAGCGCAGCGGTTTTAGGACCAAAAAAACCCGATACATACACGTCTGGCTCCAGATTATAGAAACTCACGAGGAACTGCTGTAGCGCCGTAACGGATCCACCCGTTTGTACATCGGTGGATCCCCGACGAATCGTCGTTGTAAGTGACGGACATGCCGGCAACGCATATACATACACCGGTGCAATGAGAAGTGTGAGCGCAGCGATGACGACGAGGCGGATCATGCAGTCTAGCGAACGACAGTGATCCGTGGCGTGCACACCGCCGTTGTCCCATCAGGCCCTGTAAAGGTGAATCGGTACATCATCGTACCCGGACGGTCCAATACGATCGTCTGCTCACCCCGCGGGACCAAAGACGAGACCGCGCCGGAAACCGGATCACCTGCCCCGTACGAGCCCCATGAGAGCACAAAGGGCTCGCCCACCTGTACAACCGGTTTCGAAACCGCAAACGAACACGCCACCGAAACGCGTTTCGACATCGCCTCAAGCGCAGCAACGCGCGAGAGCAATTGCGGCACTGTTGGATGTACGCCAAAATCATCGGCTGCCGCAAATGTCGGAGCGCTCACAATGAGTGCAAGTGCGAGTATTGTCGGGGCGAGGTATTTCATGCGCCCAGTATATACCGATTCACTGAGGGACGGCTACCAGGTCGGTATCTGGGAAAGCGGTAGATCGATGCCGTCCCACGTGCATTTTCCGGTCGGCGTAACGCCCGCACGAACTGACTTGAGGAACACCACTTTGCAACGCTGTGCCGTCTCATACTGCGTCGCGAGACCGGCCCACTCCTGTACGCCGGTATTTGAAGTCAGGCGGTAGCTTGCCGGCTTTGGCGTTGAGGTGCTGTCTTTCTTCACAGTGACCGTAATCTTCTTGCCATTTGAGGTGGCGGCACCGCCTACCGAATACCCTGCGCAATACACGCTGTAGGTCGTCGTTTTGGTCGGCTGTTCGTAGAAATACCCCTCAAAGGCAACACGCTTGCTGGTGGAGCTTACGTCATCAGAAATCTCGCACCACATCGCGTTTGAGGCTTTCAGCGCAAGCTCGACGACACCGCTTTCATATACCGATTCCGCGCTCGCAGTGAAATCAACCAGCGGACCGGCGGCATTTGCGGAACCGGTGCGAGGCGTAATGGTAAAGGTCAACGTCTCGCTGATACTCAGACGATCAATGCTGCCGACCAATTTGTAGGTGCCGGGCGGCAATGAATTTGATTGTTCAAAATCAAACATACTGATGCGGCGGTCAAACTGCTGCGTACCCGGAATAAACACTTTCTTTGTTCGATCCGGATTCGGCGGCGCGGCAACCACTTCGCGAACAAGCGTGCCGTCCTGCTTATAGATGCGGTATACGAAATCACAGCATCCGAGCTCCAGCCCCTCCTTCGGCACGAAAATAACTGCATCCACGGCGCGGGAATCCCCTTCGGTAAACGTCACGGCGTTATCTTGGAGTGTCTTTTCGTATCCGGTATTGGCGTAATTCTTTGGCAGCGATGCCGTCGAGGTTCGAATCCACATGCGAATCTGCGGCGAAAGCGGGGCCACCCATCCGGCGGAGGCTTTCACGACGGAATCGTTTGATTGCGCAGCCTTCAATTTCGGAAGCTCTGCCGATACTTTCGCAATCGCCGTGGTGGCATTTTGAATGGCGGCTACACGTGCGCTATCGGGTAATTCGGGATGTGTTTGTACAAAAAGCAGGAGCGTAACCGCTGCCTGCAACATCGCGCCGAGTGCTGCTGCTGTCATATCGCCATTATGGCATGACCGAGATCGGACTCTTTACAGCGACATTGGGAGCGCCGATGCCAAACCGGCGGCGGATATCACTCTCCACTTCTTCGCGCGGCGTACCGTAGGTTTTATACGAAAGCTCCTTGATGGCATCGATATGCGACATATCGAGATCGGGAAGATTTTGTGTCTCGATTGTAAACGGGCGTGCCGGCACCCCGTTCACGAGGAGCGCTGCGATACCGGTGCGATTTGGAAGATGTTCAAGATCCTTTGCGCTAAATTCCGGCGCAAACTGTTTCTCAAGGAATTCTGCATCGGTCGTACCGATACGCATGGAGATTTTAGTCCCCACGTTACCGATCACGGCATCACGAATGTCTTCATCGAGCTGCGCCATGAACTGGTGCGCGACAGTGAGCGAAAGTTTATATTTTCGCGCCTCAGAGAGAATGGTTGAAATAGAAGGAGTTGCAAAGTTTTGGAACTCGTCGATGTAGAGATAATACGGCGGCAACTGCTCTTTGGAATCCACGCGCGAGAATGCCGCCTGCAGGAATTTTGATACGAGCACGAGGCCAAGTAGTGACGCATTGCGATCACCGAGGCGTCCCTTAGAAAGATTCGCGAGGAAAATCTTCTTTCCATCCATAATGGAGCGGAAATTGAACGCTGATTTTTCCTGCGACACAATCGGCCGCATGATGTCGTTTGCCAAAAAGACATCGAACTTGCTTGTGATGTACGGTGCGATACTTTCAAGACCCGCAT
>CAZVMJ010000043.1:2924-5720 GCA_964628005.1 uncultured Candidatus Saccharibacteria bacterium
GCTCCGCAATCTTGCGCCAAAATTGCACGACGACAGGATTGTTGCAGCGGGAAATTTTCAGATCGCGAAACGCCTTATCGGCAAATACGCGCGGCAGCTCGAGGAAGGTAGAGCCCGTTGCCGGATCTTCCACCACCAATTGCACTGCATTGCGGTAGTACTGCTCAAACATCGGCCCAAACGCCTCCGGAACGTCCGCATACAGTTTTCGGAAAATGTCATATACCTCGTCAATGACGAAGGTTTTCATTTCGGGGCGCGATACATCGTACTCGAGCATGTTGAGCCCCATGGGGGCTGCGGTGTACGCGGGATCGAAGTAGATCACATCCTGCAAACGCTCGGGCGGCACGGCCGCAAGGACGTGCTCGATGTCATTGCCGTGCGGATCAATGAACGCTACCCCTTCGCCGTTGCGAATATCCTGTATCATCATGTTCTTAATGAGACCGGTTTTACCGGTTCCTGTTTGACCAATGACGTAGCAGTGACGCAGGCGATCCGCCGGCGCGAAGTGAACAAGCGACTCATCGGCGCCATAGCGGTTCACGCCAATCACGATTCCATCGGGCGACATGCCAACCGGCGCCGGCGCCTGCTTACTCTGCGATTTCTTGAGCTCGCGCGAGGTAGTTACGCGTTCTGCAGTGAAATGGAACACCGCATTGAGTTCTGAAAGCGAGAGCGGCGTGGCGAGCGAGGCGTCGAACGAACGGTATGTAAAGTCGCGCAAAAACGATGCTATGTTCCAGTCGGAAATTGCCTGCATCAAAAAACGATTGCCGCGCGGATTATCAAACTGCTGCAAAGCAGAGCCGATGTTCTCGACCATCTCCTGCGCGCGTGCGTGTGTTTTCGCTGAGGCAACCATGCGAATAACGACCGGCGCAACGCGCGATGCCATCTTTTTAGAAATTTCCTCGACGGCAACCTGGTCCACTGACTTCATGGCAGGATTCATCGGCTGTTTTGAGGAAGAAAAGATCTGCTTCGCCACATCGCGCAATGCTTCGCCAATTTCTGTTTCCGGCACTTTCAGCGCCTCGCCGATTGCGTGTCCCTTGTTGAGCTCACGAACGATCTTTTTGTGGTGCGCGTTGTAACGCTCCCCTTCGGAACTCACCACAAGCTGCAGCGCCGCACCTTCACCGTGTTTTGCGATCTTTGAAAAGGCCGCGAGCAACAGATTCATCGGATCGTGCTCAAACATCGCAGGCGTCTTAACGGGAAACGCGGGGTGCTGCGCCAATGTTGCGTATGCGGCTGCATGTGCTCCCTGCGCAGCAAAAATGTTGTAGTCTCCGCGACTCTCGGAAACAAGCGCATTCGGGAAGACGGAAATGATCAAACGCTCGACCATGATCTTTTTCTCGCGAGGAACAGACAGGTACAGCACGGCGTCCTCAGAACCCTGCGGAACCGCAATTTCAAGCGAGAAGCTACCGCCACCCTCTGTCATGGAAAGCAATCCTGCATAGAGCTGCTCAGAGGGCGCGAGCATCGTCTCAAGCTTCTGACTGCGATCCTCCCCAGACGCGCTGTCGCCATGCGCCTGCGGACGAACCTCGAAGAGCACCAGGTGCAGCGCGCGCTTCACCTTCTCAGGCATACCCGCCCCGCGGTCCGGCAATCCTTCAGCGATATATCGAACAAGCGCGCGATGAAAGTCGTCCTCCAAATGCGGATTGTTCAAGCGGGCAGCAACCGTGAGCGCGTTCTTGATTCCTTGTGTGGCAACCATATCCAACAGGCCGTCGAGTTTTGCATCATGCTCTTCAGGCTCGAGCTTCAACATATGCCGAATCGTGTCGTGCTCCGGCATAACGGCACTTTCGTGGAGTACGTGCGCCGCAGGGGTTGCAGCATATTCAGCAATCTCGCGCTTGGTGATACGGTCGCGTTCAAACACGCTCGCCTGTACATCAAGCTCGCGCTCTTTCTGTGCCACCTGTTCTCTGAGGTACGCGAGTTCTTCTTCGGCATTTCGAAAACCAACCGCATTGTGTCGCGGTGTAATGCGCTCACTCAGGATGCGCGGCTCCATGCAAAAAGTATACCCTGTTATGCGCGCGCGTCGGCTGCACACATGTTGATGTACTAGCGGATTTCCTTCAAACCGATGTCGCGCCGCATGTACTTACCTTCGAATGCAATGTGGTCTGCGGCAATGTATGCCAGCTCCAATGCGCGCCCCACGGGTGCGCCGGTGGCCGACACCGAGAGCACGCGACCACCCGCGGTCTCCAAATGCTCGCGATGCACTGTTCCACCATGAAAGACAACAATATTGGGATTCTGTTCGGCCTCAGGAATACCGGTAATCACATGTCCGGTACGGAAATCATCCGGATAGCCCGCCGCAGCGAGCACGATGCTCACACCGCTGGAAGACGCCCATCGCAACGGATGTGAACCAACACCTCCATCAACACAATCGTCAATCAAATCGAGTACATCGTTTTCCAACAGACGCATATATGTCTGACATTCCGGATCCCCAAAGCGGGCGTTCAGCGCCACTACTTTTGGCCCCTGTGCGGTCACAATCACCCCCGGGAAAAGGACACCTTGGAATGGCGTACCCTGATTGCCGAGCGCCGTCAGAATCGGACGAACAATCGTATTTTCAATCTGGATCATCATCTCCGACGACACCCAGGAAACCGGTGCGTGTACACCCATGCCCCCGGTGTTTTTTCCGGTGTTTCCTTCGCCCGCTCGCTTGTACCCCTTTGATGCCTGGAATAGCTGACAGTTCACCCCGTCGGAAATCGCATGTATAGAAATTTCTTCGCC
>CAZVMJ010000044.1:0-5606 GCA_964628005.1 uncultured Candidatus Saccharibacteria bacterium
TACGCATGCGTGAATGAGAGTACCGACTGACCGTTGGCGTATGTCGTCTGCGGCGCAGAGGTGTTCGTGTATCCGTATCCGGTATCACCCCAGTTTACGGATGCCGTTACATACGAATTGCTGTAGTTCGGATTGTTGATCGAGATTGACCACGTGCCGCTCACGCCGGTCTGGAGTGATGTCGGACCGTTTACTGAATTGATGGACGGTGCAACCAACGGAGAGCCGGTGACCTGGAACGAGAGCTGATTGCTCTGGTATCCGGATGCGTTGGTGACCGATACGTTGTAGTACCCCGTCGTAATGTAGTTGTTCGTGTAGTAGGAGCCTGAGTTGGTCTGGTAGGTCGGTACGGTAAACGTGACCGACGTGCCGTTGAACGAGCTGACGTTTGAGATCACATTGTTACCGAATCGAACAGTGTTGCCGGAGAAACTAAAGCCGCTACCGGTGATCGTAACCACCGTGCCCACCTGGCCCTGCGACGGAGAGAGATACGAGATCGAGACCGTATTGTTTTGCGGGCAGGTGTAGTTCGGGTACTGCAATGTGCAGTACGTCGGATTGGTTGGGTAGGTTGGATAGGTTGGGTACGTCGGATAGGTCGGCACAGTCGGATACGACGGGTATGACGGATAGGTGCTGTAACCGCCGCATGCCTGCATGATCGCAGCGCGCGTGTTTGCATCAACCATGCCGGAGGCATAGAGATTGCGCGTGCTCTGGAACGAGCGTACTGCTGCTTCCGTAGCGCGGCCGTAGTAGCCGGTTACCATCCACGAGCCGGAGCCCGGGTAGTTGAGCGATACGAGGAAGCTCTGGAGCGAGCGCACATCAGTGCCGCGCATACCATATGAAAGGTCGCGCGTGAGTACGACGCAATTGAGCGACGGACTGACGACCGTCTGCGGCTGATAATAGTTGTATCCATACGTACCGTACGAATATGTCTGTGCGGATGCAGAGCCTGCCGAGGCAAGCGCAAGAACCGCTACAAGCGATGCAATAACCTTCTTCATAATGAAACCGTATATTGACCTATCTCCCAAAACCTGGGCTAATATATGCACTATGCAGGAAAACCCACAAACGTGCAAGGGGTCCCGATTTGACCCCTTTTGGCACCCCCCAAAGTCCTAGTGGGCGTAACTTGGCGGGGCAGATTGACCCAATTCGTCGCCCATCTCCTTCCCCATCTCATCGAGATCGTCCAAATCTTCTTTGTGTGTATGTTCAAGCGGCTTTTCCGGCAGGAACCAGATCACCGCCCACGCAATTGCCATCAAAATCGTCGCGACAAAAAACACCTGCACTACAGAATCGGTAAATGCCGTCTTGAGCGTTGTAATAAACGCATTAAACATTGTAATCATCTGTTCCGATCCCGGCGTTTGCATGAGCGACGTGCGAATTTGGTCTTGAACCGACGGATTCAGAAGCCCCTGAATGGAATCCTTGTTCACGTTTGCAATTGGTGACTCCGGCTGTGTAGCAGCGATAGTGCGCACAAGCGGATCAGCATTGATATCGCTGAGATGCTTTGCAATTTGACTGTTCATGACTCCGCCGAGAATGGCCGTACCCACCGTGCCGCCCACATTTCGGGCGAGCTGCACGCTCGCAGTCACCTCGCCTACACGCGATGCTTCAAATGCATTCTGTACCGCGATATTGAAAACCGGGAAGGTGCAGCCAAGACCAAGGCCAAGCACGATCATTCGAAGCGCGAGCGCGAGCGATCCCGTCTCCGTTGTAATAGAGACGAAAGAAAACATACCGGCGACAATCAACGTGACACCGAGGACCGCTATCACTTTATAGCGACCCGTGCGCGAGATCAGCTGCCCGCTCACTGCAGAGGCAAACACGATACCGAGCATGAGCGGTGTAAGCGCGAGGCCCGAGCGCGTGCCGGAAACACCGATAACGCCCTGCGCGAACACCGGAATATAAAGAATCGCGCCAAACATTCCCATCGCCGTGAGGAATACCGATATGACAGACACCGTAAAGATCCGATTGCGGAACAGATCCATTGAAAGAATCGGGTTTGAGGAACGCAATTCCTGCGAAATGAATATGAGTAGTGAACCGAGCGCCCAGCCAAGAAGCGCGAGGATCGTCGGCGACGACCATGCGTATTCGCTACCGCCCCACACGAGCGCAAGCAAGAGCGGCATGAGTGTGGAGGCGAGCCAGAACGCGCCGAAATAATCGATCGTGCGATTCTTTACCTCATGAGAAATTTTTGGAAGCGCCCACCACAGCACCGCCATCGCAAACAGTCCGAGCGGAATATTGATATAGAAGATCCAGCGCCACGAGAAATTGTCTGTGATGAATCCGCCGAGCAACGGCCCCGCAACCGATGCGACACCAAACATCGCCCCGAGCAGGCCTTGCCACTTTCCACGCTCACGCACCGGAAACACATCAGCAATCACCGCGAACGAATTCACCATAATGGCGCCGCCGCCGATACCCTGAATGCCGCGGAAGAGAATCAGCTGCAACATACTTTGCGCTGCACCGGAGAGCACCGAACCGATGAGAAAGATTACGATACCGAGGAGATACAAACCGCGACGCCCGAAAATGTCTGAGAGCTTTCCATAAATCGGTACCGTGATTGCAGAGGCGAGCATGTATGCGGTGAATACCCAAGAGAGATGCGAGAGCGCATTAAACTCCTCCACGATACGCGGCATCGCGGTCGCAACGATCGTCTGATCAAGTGCAGCAAGCAACATGCCGAGCATGATGCCGCCGAGAATCGCCACTTTTTCACGTGTCATAAAAAGTCACCCTATCACAAAGGTCTATTACGGTCTCGTGAACATCTCACCATTTTCAAGTACGCGCACATCGCTCTCCCCGCGGTCGCGCTCAATTCTTTCACGCGGCTCCGCCATTGGCTCATCTGTCAGCCGGAATGTCCCGTGGTGAATACCGATCGATGTTTGAATGCGCAATTCACGATGCGTGCGCAACGCCTCGTCCGGATCCATGTGCACCGGCCGCATCATCCACGAAGGCTCGTAGGCACCGATCGGTATCAGCCCGAGAGCGAACGATTCGTATCGCGCGGCAATCTGCTGCA
This sequence comes from uncultured Candidatus Saccharibacteria bacterium, assembly GCA_964628005.1. Taxonomy (GTDB): domain Bacteria; phylum Patescibacteriota; class Minisyncoccia; order Phycocordibacterales; family UBA2100; genus UBA10103. The sequence goes on from CAZVMJ010000044.1 coordinate 3,101, forward strand.
CAAACGATCCATATCCGGTGTCCCCCGCAAAATAGATATTTCCCTCGGGGGTTTCTACGACGAATCCGCACCACAGCGTGAGGTTTCGATCAAAGAATGAACGCGCCGAGAAATGCTGTGCAGGTACCGCAACAATCTTGAGCTGCCCGTCATGGATTGAATCCCACCAATCCATGTCGTGTGCACCGGTAATTCCCTTACGCGCGAGAAATGCCGCATTCCCCAAGCCCGTGTAGATGCGGGGATTATCGCGGCGCGCAATCACACGGAGTGACGCGAGATCCATGTGGTCGTAGTGATTGTGCGACAACAAAACGATGTTGATTTTTGGCAGATCGTTGAGGCGCACACCAGGATCTGCATGACGAGCAGGACCAATGAATGAAAACGGACTGGCGCGATACGCAAAAACGGGATCGGTAATGATATTCATGCCGCCGTACTGAATGAGGACGGTTGCGTGATTAATGTATGTCACCCGTATGCCGGTGGTCACGCGGTGCGGCGGCACGATCGGCGTAATCGCGCGGCGAGCCCATGCTCCACGCCGACGAAAGAGCATCCAGACCCATATCGATTTTTTTGTATTTTGATCCGGCGAGATCTTTGCGCGGATATCCGGATTAAAGAATTGCTCACCGTCAAAATGATCGCTTGGTGCGCGATGAATTTTTCGTGCCGCAATAGATCGCTCGTAGAGAACCGCGGACCCAATCAAGACAAGAAGTATCAGGATATTAAACATGCAGCTGTTGCGTGGACATGATACATGAACACACTCATGAAATCAGCACCACAGTACGGTCTTCATTGAAAAACAAGTTCCCTTCATGCGTCTTACACGTGAGAATCGAATGAGGCACTTTGTGAGCCGTTACCCACTAAGAATGCATCACTATGGATACAATTCTTGCACTATTACTCGAAGTTCAGCGTTTGCAAATCCAATTACGGAATCAGCAGCAAGCGCGCAGCACTCGTTCAGAGCAGCTGCATGTTCGCCCGGTTGTACAACCTGTTGCGCGCGTTACGGCGCCAAAGTCGACGGTTACCGAGCCCGCTCAATCAGCTACAGGGAGCGACTACCGCACACAGGTAGAGTCGTTCATTCTCGAAGAGACGAACGCGGTTCGCGCACAGAACGGCGTACAGCCGTTGAGCGCAGACACCGCGCTTTCAGCCGTGGCACGGGCACACAGCGCCGACATGCTCCGGAACAACTTCTTCGCACACGACAACCTCGCCGGATGCTCGGCAGGATGCCGGCTCACGAACGCAGGTTATCCGTGGAAGCGCTATGGAGAAAACATTCACTGGATGTCGGGATACAATCTCTCAGCACGCGAGACTGCACAGAAAGTGGTGAATGATTGGCTCAATTCCCCACCGCATCGCGCGAATCTGCTCGGCGCATTCAGCGCAGCGGGAATCGGCATCGCCATTGATGGAACAAAAATCTACACAACAACCGATTACGCATCGAAATAGATTTTCAACCAAAAATCCCCGCATTTCGCGGGGCTTTTTGGTTGTAACGCTTAGTGGGCGCCGTACCACGCACTCATCCACTGATGCATCTGTGCGATCTCCGTAGTCTGCGCCTGAATGATCGCATCGGCGAGATCTTTAATTTCCTGATGTTTTGCGTTCGCTTTTGCAGCTTCCGCCATATCCACGGCGCCTTCGTGATGCACGATCATTTCTGAGAGAAAGGCGCGATCGAAATCGTCACCGGTTTTGCCCTGCAGCGACATGTTCATCGAGTCCATCGTGTGCTGCATGGACATCGGCGCCGGCGATGATCCCGCACCCACGTAGTAACCCGCGGCAAACACAACCGCGGCGCCGACAACCATGCCGACAATAGAGAGTGGTTTTGTCATGTCTTAACGCTCGCAAATTTCCTTCAGTTTTTCAAGACCCTTCGGCCACATAGCGGCAAACTGCTCAATGAACGCCTCCGGCGTGTCCTGATCAATGCGCACCTCGGTGCCACCATCAACATCAGCGAACGTGTATTCCTCAAGTGCACCTGCCCACTGGCGCACATCGTCACTTTCACGATCATCAACGCCTGCCAGTATTTGCCCCACGGATTCGAGTGAGACAAATTCATTCGGGACATTCTTTGCAACACGGGCGATCATGCCGCTATTCTTGTCCGCGGTTTCCGGATGATCCGGATCAGGTCCAATAAAGCGCATTTCGCTTCCCTCACTCCAGTCCCCCACGTACGTACTCCCGGGACTAAACACGGACGTCCACTCGCGGTACGTTTCCGGCGCAAGCATGGTCTCGTAAACCTTCTCGCGCGGTGCGCGAATCGTAATTGCGTAGTGCATTTTTTGCATAGGCCTCAGTATACCGCCCCGCACGGGAGGTAAAATGAAGCGGTTGAATACCACGCCGTTTTCTTGTATTGTAGACCGCATTGCGGGACCGTCTCGCAGATATTGGGAGATCGTCTAATGGTAGGACTACTGCCTCTGGAGCAGTGTATCTTGGT
>CAZVMJ010000045.1:0-5576 GCA_964628005.1 uncultured Candidatus Saccharibacteria bacterium
CAATTCATGCAGCGTTTCAGTATTGCGCATGATGTGGTTGTGTACACGATAGTACTCATTTGCCAATCCCTTCAGGAACTGGTTGAAGTCGCTTCCGAAAAGTTTGGCGCCGCCCACTTCAAGCTCGTGCAGCACTTCGCGATGCGGTTCGATGGTTTGACGCAGATTGAGGAGATCGCGGGCACTGCGGGAGATAGCCTCAACCATTTCAACCTCGTGACCGGAGAAAATATTATCCTCAATATGGACCATTTCTTTACGGATGTACTCCACTTCGTGGTCCAGTGATTTATACAGATTTTTAAGCATGTAATAGAGTAGGAACCCGGCATGATCGCCAATATGCGATCTATCAAGCATCTGATTGGCTTCAAAAACCTTTGAGAATTTGTGCAGGGGATCGACGGTGTCGTATTGCGTGGTAATGATGAACTTTTCCGAGACTACAAAATCAACCTCCTGTTCGCGGCTTTTCTGTTTGCGACGGAGTGCGGGGAAATGGAGAATGAGATACAACCATTTATCCGAGAATTCGACACGCGGCTTCATCGAGGGTAGGAGGAGTTCTTCCGCTGTGACTTGGTCGAGTTCAAATTCAACAGCAATTTCAGCAACCTCCTGTGGCGTGGGTGCCTGCATGTCGATCCAGGTGAGCCCATTGTGCGTATGTCGCGTAATCATCAGCGTATTATACGGTGTAGGCAGAAAGCGCACGGTATACTTATCCCAATGGCATTTAATCAGTCGCCGTGGCTCTATCAATTGGATAAGAGTCGCACACCGGAAACATTGAACGACGACATCAATAGTGATGTGGTGATCGTGGGTGCTGGAATTGCCGGCATCAGTACGGCCTTTTTTCTTTTGAAATATACAACGGTGCGCGTGACGATATTGGAGCGTTACCTGTTGGCGCACGGCGCCTCCGGAAATAACGCAGGGCAGGTGGTGAGCTATTTCGAGCGCGGCTTTGCAAGCTTGGTGGATGAGTTTGGGCCAGTGCTCGCAAAGGAGGCGCAGGAGGCGGTGGACGGTGCGTGGGAATTGCTTGATGAGATGTATACCGATGCCGGGCTCACGATTCCATTCTCTCGCTTTATGGGGCATGCGGGACTGGTGAGCAAGGATCAGGTGCTGTGGCATTTGCGAAGCCTGAATCTTCGACGAAAGCTCGGTCTTCACTTTGATGCCATGTTCCTCTCAGATGCCGCTGATTTTGCCGATGAACTACCAGAGGAGTATGCGGGGCTCTACCTCATAGAATCCGAATCGCGACTTGCAGAAATGCTTGAAACGCCGCTGAAGGCATTTGTTGCGGTGCTCCCGCACCAGAAAGGTGTCATTAACAGCGCACTGCTTTGCCAAGAGATGCATCGATACCTGCAACGCACCTATCCCGATCGTTACAATCTGTTTGAACACTCTGTGGTGAAAAAGATTGTGCTTCGCGATGGTGATGCGCTACTCGATGTTGATGCGCATACCGTGACAGCGGAATCCGTCGTGCTCTGCACCAATGGTTTTGAGGATTTACGCATTATTCATGAGAACGGGCTGGAGATTGATGCGAAATTTCACCACCTCATTCGCGGAAAGATCGGGTACATGTCTGCGTATCTTGAGCGGCTCAATAAACCTCCCACAGCTATCAGTTATTTCACTGATCCGGTCGCATCGGCTGACAATAGTTATTTTTACCTCACACGGCGGCTGTATGAGTATCACAATGTGTCCGATTACAACCTGATCTCCGTAGGCGGGCCCGAGGAAGATCTCGATGATCGCACGCAGTACTCGGCCGACAGTCCGTATCCCGATCGCCATAAGAAAGACATTGATGCGTTCGTGCGAACCATCTACAACATTTCGCCAAACCGTAAGATGACATACGTCTTTACCTGGCACGGACTCATGGGCTACACCCGCAATGGCGTGCGCTTGGTAGGTGTTGAACCGCAGAATAATCGACTTTTGTACAACCTTGGATGCAACGGTGTCGGTATTTTGCCGTCAGTGTACGGCGGACGAAAAATCGCACGTCATATAGCGGGCGAAGCGGTTCCGCCAAGTATTTTTGATGTGCCGCATCGCGATGGGGCAATCGTGTCTGCTCCCGAGGCGCTACTCACGGAGGGGTCTTCAGTTTCTCAATCGAACGATGCGCTATAATAGCGCGATGCAAAACGGACGCAGTGTTCCTCTTAGTTCCGCAATCGGAATTGGAATTTTGATTCTCATCATCGGTGGTATCGGCGGCTATGAAGTTGCCGGCATGACTGGTGCAAAACATATCGCAAGCGCTAATCAGCCGGATGTCGATATGACCCCGGTCTGGAAAGCATGGCAGATCATCGATGAGAAATTTGTTCCCGCTGCGGTTGCGTCTACCACGAAAGTGGCAACAACAACGCAGGGAAAGAACGACGAGCGTGTCTGGGGTATGATCTCCGGCCTTGCTGCATCGCTTGGCGATCCGTACACCTACTTCATGCCGCCGGTTGAGGCGCAGCAGTTTGCCTCCGATATGAGCGGTCTTTTTGAGGGTGTCGGAATGGAAATCGCCATTAAGGATCAAGTGCTCACTGTAGTGACACCGCTTAAGGGAACACCCGCCGAGCGCGCTGGTATGAAGAGCGGCGACAGGATTCTCAAGATTGACGGTGTTTCTACGGAAGGGCTCGAAGTGGATGCGGCGATTAAGAAGATTCGCGGACCAAAGGGAACCCAGGTAGCGCTTACGGTGGCGCGCGAAGGATGGGTTGAGCCGCGGGAAATTAAAGTGACTCGTGAAGTCATTAATGTGCCGATTGTAAATTCTGAACTCCGCACGGATGGTGTATTCCAGATCTCAGTTGCAACATTTACCTCCAATGCGCCGGAATTATTCCGTGATGCGCTGCGTGATTTTACGAAATCGGGCAGCAAGAAATTGCTCATTGACATGCGTGGAAACCCGGGCGGCTATCTTGAAGCGGCGGTGCAGATGGCGAGCTGGTTCCTGCCGGCAGGAAAGATTATTGTGACCGAAGACTATGCCGGTCACGCAGAGAATATTGTGCATCGTTCTGTTGGATACGACATCTTTGGTGATGATGTCCAGGTAGTGATTCTCGTAGACAAGGGATCTGCATCGGCCTCGGAAATCTTTGCTGATGCGATGCGCTATCACACTGGTGCAAAGCTTGTAGGCACTAACACATTCGGCAAGGGATCCGTGCAGGAATTGATTGAAATCTCGCCGGGGACATCCCTTAAGATTACGGTTGCGCGCTGGCTTGGACCTGACGGCATACAGATTCCGCTGGAAGGCATTAAGCCCGATGTTGAGGTGAAGATCACCGAAGAAGATATCAAGGCCGGCCACGATGTGCAGAAGGAAAAGGCGCTTGAATTGCTCGGCGTGCCGCCGGCAAAGAAGAAAGCACAGTAACCGATAGAACCATAAGGCCCGGGAGATCCCGGGCCTTATGCATTGCAGATCGCTGAAGCATGAGTACACTGGCTGTATGAAGGTTATTTTCAAGAAAGATGTGGGTGGGGTAGGGCAGCGCGGCAGTGTGAAGGAGGTCTCCGATGGCTACGCCTTGAATTTTCTTATTCCAAACGGACTCGCTGAACAGGCGACTCCCGAAAAGGTGGCGGCGCATAAAAAGGTGCAGGATGCACTCAAGCAAGACCAGGATGCTCGAGACCGCGAGTTCGAACGGTACGCTGAAACCATTCGCGGTAAGCGCTTGCAGATTAACGTACGTGCGAGCTCCAACGGTAATCTCTATAAGGCGCTGAGTGCAGCGGAAATTATCGAGGAGATTCGTAACGTGTACCGCGTTGAGATACCGTTCGATTCGATCGTACTGAATGCGCCGGTAAAAAAATTGGGGGAAACCGACATTACGGTACAGTTTGGCGGGCATACCGCGCATCTCACGCTGATTGTGATTGCATAAGCGAAAAACCTCCCGAGTGGGAGGTTTTTCGTTTGGAGTCGTGGCTTAGATAACGTCTACGACGCGTCGTGTTACGGTGCGTCCGTCGAAGTTTGTCTTTCGAGCTGATCGGAACTTTACCGTACCCTGCGCGAGCGCAAAGAGGGTGTGATCCTTACCAACACCGATGTTCTTTCCTGCCATGATCTTTGTGCCGCGCTGTCGGACGATTACCTCGCCCGTCGAGACCTTCTGACCATCTGAACGCTTCACACCGAGATATTTCGGATTTGAATCGTTCAGGTTTTTGGCTGAACCGCCAGCTTTAGTTGTTGCCATATAGTGCGTTAAAACTCGTTCTCCAACGTGAGATACTTGAGGTGTGAGGAGTATACGGGAAATAGCCCTAAAAATCAAGGTCTTCTGCCTGGGGGTACTGGAAACCTGGGGGATAGCCATCCTCGTATTTCTCTCCGTACTGGCTGCCTTTGGGCTCGGGCGGCTCTCGGCACACATGGGCCACAAAACCCCTCTGTTGGGCCAAAATTCGGCCTTAGAGACCCCTGCGGCAGCTGCCGCAGGGGTAGGGCAGGGAGGGCGCTTTGTGGCTTCAAAGAAGGGCTCGGTGTACTACTTTCCCTGGTGTGGGGCGGCTGAGCGGATCGCCGGATCGGAGAGGGTATATTTCGCCACGGAAAGTGAAGCAGTGCAAGCGGGCTATCGGCCAGCGGGGAACTGCAAGGGCGTGGGACAGTAAAGGAAAACCAGGCTATGCGGTATAGTAGCCGCATGATCGTACTCGACGTCGAAGCCTCCGGAACGGAGTCATTCAAACATTCTATCGTGAGCCTTGGCGCTCTCGATCTTAAAAATCCCGAGAATCGTTTTTACATGGAGTGCCGCATTTGGGACGGTGCGCATGTTATGCCGGACGCGTTGCGCGTAAACGGTTTTACGATGGAGCAGATTACCGATGCTTCAAAGCCCTCCGAAGCGGATCTTACACACGCTTTTTTGCAGTGGAGTGAAAGCGTTGAGGAGCGAACGCTTGCCGGCCAGAATGTATCTTTTGACCGCGACTTTCTCAAACACGCTGCAGAGCGCGCAGGACACACGGAATGGCCATTTGCATTCCGAACCATCGATACACATACCCTCTGCTACATGCACATGATTAATCGTGGTCAGAAGCCCCCGGTGCAGCATCGTCGCTCTGCGCTCAATCTTGATGCTGTTCTCAACTATTGCGGCATTCCCGAGGAGCCAAGCCCGCACAACGCGCTCACCGGCGCGCTCTCACATGCAGAAGTTATTGCGCGCTTACTGTACGGCCGCAAACTTCTTCCGGAATTCATGCAGTTCGAGATACCGTGGAAGTAGCCGGCTGATAGCTGGTCACTTTTTGTTCGTGGCACTATCTTTCAAATTCTATGGGCATCCTGCGCAAGCTGGGGTTGTATGTGTCGCTCGGCATTATTAATACCGCGCACGTGGGCCGCTACACGCTCGGCAAGCTGCGCGGCGAAACAGAGGCGCACGGCGTGCGTATTTTGATTCTTGATGAACGCCGCATCCTTTTAGTGAGCCACTGGTATGCGCCGTGGGCATGGACGCTTCCGGGCGGCGGTGTCAATAAAGGAGAAACGCCCG
>CAZVMJ010000046.1:0-422 GCA_964628005.1 uncultured Candidatus Saccharibacteria bacterium
GAACCGACGGCTACGGTTGCCGCCTTTTTGCACACGTTCGAAGATCGCGTGTCTTCCGGCGAACGTGCGACGCTTGCGGGCCGCGTGATGTCGCTGCGCGGACAGGGCGGCATTATGTTTGCTGATATTTTTGACGGCACCGTAAAGGTGCAGGCGGTGTTTCAAAAAGACGATATGGACGGGGATGTGTTTGCGCTCTTTGCTGAAACGGTAGACACTGGCGACTTTATTGAAGTGACCGGTTCTGCGTACACGACAAATCGAGGTGCAAAATCGCTTAAGGTGGGATCATGGCGAATGCTGGCGAAATCTTTGCTTCCGATTCCAGACGGATGGTATGGACTGAAGGATGAGGAGCTGATTCTGCGTCAGCGTTACCTTGATGTGCTGATGAACGAAGAGGTGCGTGCAATGTTCGTGCG
>CAZVMJ010000046.1:432-4842 GCA_964628005.1 uncultured Candidatus Saccharibacteria bacterium
TTTGGCAGACCATTCGTTCCTTTTATCTTGAGCACGGCTTTCTTGAAGTAGAAACACCAGTACTTGAATCATCGCCCGGTGGCGCCGACGCGCGACCGTTCGAAACGCATCACAATGCGCTTGATATAAACGTCAGTCTCCGCATTTCTCTTGAGCTCTGGCTGAAGCGATTACTCGTGGCCGGATATCCGAAGGTTTTTGAAATTGGTCGCATTTTCAGAAACGAAGGACAGTCGCGCGAGCATTTGCAGGACTACACGCAGCTCGAATCATACGAGGCTTTTAAAGACATGCGTGATGGCATGGCCTTCATTCAGGATATGTATCGCCGTATTGCAAAGGACGTCTACGGGAAGTACACGTTTGAAATTGGTGAGCACACGGTTGATCTGGCGGAAAACTGGGACGTGATTGATTTTGTAGAAACGATTCAGAAGCACTATGGTGTTAACGCAATTTCATGCTCGGAAGATGAGGCGGTGATGGCGGCGAAGGAAGCGGGTGTTTCGTTTAGTGATACGCCAAATAAGTCTCGTGCCGTTGATGGTCTATGGAAGCTCATACGAAAGAAAATTGCGGGACCGGCGTTTCTCGTGGGTGTTCCCGTATACCTTGAGCCACTCGCAAAGCGCGTGCCGGGACAGACGGACGTGGTGGAGCGCTTCCAGGTCATTCTCGCAGGATCAGAAATGGGCAAAGGCTTCTCTGAATTGAATGATCCGATTGATCAGCGAGAGCGTTTCGAAGCACAACAGGCGCTTCGTGATGCCGGTGATTCAGAGGCTCAGAGGCTTGATGAAGAATATGTGCGCGCGATGGAATACGGCATGCCGCCAAGCTTTGGCTTCGGACTTTCGGAGCGTCTATTCTCGTTCCTTGAAAATCGATCGGCGCACGAAACGCAAATTTTCCCGTTGCTACGACCGAAGCAATAGAATCGAAAAAGGCCGCGTCTCAAACGCGGCCTTTCGATTTCATGCGAACTCTGAAGCTCAGAGCGGTCGGTCGAGGCTTTCGAGCCATGCCGAATCATTCGTTCTCTCGCACACGGCTTTGACCGACACGCCTGCTGCCCAGCCCATGGCGTTCACAGTCAGCAGACCGAGGCGCTGATCGTTCTGTGCCGAAAGCCCTGACACTGAGACGATCAACAGCGAAGGACCTAAGATTGAGAAATCGGGTACCTGGGCGCTGATCAATGAAGCGCCTTGGTATTGATGGGATTTCTCATCGCGGCTCTCCCATGAGGTGATGTGGTCTTCGATCTGGTAGTTCCGTGCCGTTCGGTATGCCTTCTCATTTGAGAAGATCTCGTACAGCGGCCGTCGCTCGGCGTTTGCATTACCACCGATCCAGCCGGACCACAGTTCGACCAGACCTCGAATACCGAGCGTTTGATCGGTGAGGCGGAATAGTCTCAGATACGCTCCTTTACCCGCGTCGGTAATTGAGTCGTATGTAATGCGCACAAGCGCGTTATGCGCTTCGCGCTCGAGCGTGCGTTTTGTCAGGCTTTGCAGCTTCATCGAGTTGCTCCCATACGGTCTAGTCCGCGAAGACCATACAACGTAATGAAAGAATTGTCGAACTGGTATACTCCGGGAATGGAAAAACAGATTGTATTTGGCGGGGGATGCTTTTGGTGCACCGAAGCGGTATTTCGCATGCTGAAAGGTGTCTCAAAAGTGGAATCGGGATACGCCGGCGGCGCGCGTGAGAATCCGAGCTACGAGCAGGTTTCAACGGGTGCGACGGGGCACGCGGAAGTAATTCGCGTTACGTATGATCCCGCCGTCATTACACTGGAGGATCTCTTTACCGTATTTTTCGGTTCACACGATCCGACAACACTGAATCGCCAGGGGAATGATGTGGGCACGCAGTACCGCTCCGTAATTTTTTATGGCGATGAATCGGAGCGAGCGCTTGCGCAGAAGATTATCGATGATATTCAGGCGTCACTCACCGATGGGTCCACGGTTGTCACACAAATTGTGCCGGCGGTTACGTTTTATCCCGCTGAGGCGTATCACGATAACTACTTCGAAATGAATGCAGATGCACCGTATTGTCAGATCATCATCGAGCCGAAGATTGAGAAGGTAAAAAAGCGATTTGCTGAACTCGTAAAGCAATAAATCCATGGAAAAAATAAACCGCGAGCATTCGAAATACTCAACAGACACTCTTCGTTCTCAAATGACGGCGAAAGTACGCGAGACGATGTATCGTCTAAAGAAAAAGACTGGATTACTCGATGCTTTGCACTGGAAAGATGAGGGGTTTGATCTCGACACCGTCTTGGACGGCTTGCAGAAACCGATGATCGAGATCGGCGGACCATCGGCAGGAGGTTTTCGATTAGCTGACATTGGTGTCTTAAAAAAGTCCGGTGCGAATCTTTTCATATCGGATATTCGTCCGACGCGAGGTATCGATGTGCAGTTAGATGCACTACAGATGCCTTTTGCGGACAGTAGCATCGGGGCAATATTTATGTCGTTCAAACCCATCGATGTAGAGACGGCAAAGTTTGCACAAGAGGTCTCCCGCGTACTTGATGATGGCGGGTTGTGCATAATGCGCGGAGTTTGGGTGGGCGATGTAGAGGAAATGGCGAAAGAAGGGCTTGTCGTACGACAGTATGAGTGGGAGCTGCGAAGTGAAGTTCGCGAGGCGCTTCGAAGCAAATTTAATAACCTGAATCTCTCACAGAATTCTGTAGTAGGTATCATTGACGGTATACAGCAGATGCGTGATGGTGGATCATACGAATCCGAGGAGGATCGGGATTTTTCTACATTGGGAGGCCAAACTTCAGACAGTATTATCGTCTATCAAAAGAATAACCATGGGAGATGAAGAATTTAATGCCCTTGTACTTGAGGGGTATCAAAAGTTGCCGCAGTGGGCGCGGGATAAGGCGCAGAATGTTGCGCTGCTTGTTGAAGATGAGCCGAGTGCCGAGATTCGTGAATTTCATAAACTCGGTCATGACGAAACACTGCTCGGGCACTACCAGGGAATTCCGGTGACGGCGCGCGGGGAAGAGTACGGCGGTATGGTGATGCCGGACACGATTACGATTTTTCGCGAGCCGATTTTGGATGCGGCGGAGGAAGAGGCGGGTTTTGAGGCGAGTGACGAGGATTTTTTCGCGCATGTTCGCCGCATTGTGGATGAAACGGTGTGGCACGAGTATGCGCATTACCTCGGAATGGATGAAGAGGAGGTGCGACGGCGCGAAGATCTGCGCGGTGGGCGCGCCGTATGATATAACGATGTCGGTTGCGTCGAGTGACCGGCATGTCTGCCTATCCTCCCGCTGTGAAGCGGTACCGTCAGGGCGATATGTCAAACTTTGGAGCGGCTTTAGCCGCTCCCTTTTTCTGATATAGTTTGGCCCATGACGACATTGTCTGAGGTACTCAAAGAGCGCGGATACGTGCACCAGCACTCATCTGCCACGCTCGAAGAATTGACCGACGGTCCAAAGCGAACTGTCTATCTTGGTATTGATCCGAGTGCAGATTCACTGCATGTGGGCAATTTGCAGGCAATGTTGGTATTGCGCCGATTTCTTGAATACGGACACAAGGTAATTCTCCTCATCGGTGGAGGCACCGGCATGATCGGTGATCCGTCGGGAAAGAGCGAGGAGCGAAATCTTCTTGATGATGCGACGATTGATCGCAACGCTGCGGCTATTGCCGCGCAGGGCTCTCGACTCTTCAATGGTATGGAGTTTACGCTCCTCAACAACGCCGATTGGCTACGCGGATTGAATTACATTGAATTTTTGCGAGATATCGGAAAGCACTTCTCCGTAAATGCGATGCTCCAGCGCGATTCGGTAAAGGAGCGCCTGCATAATCAGGAGCAGGGCATTTCATACACGGAATTTTCATACATGTTGCTACAGTCGTACGACTACTTGCACTTGCACAATACACATGGGTGCGATGTACAGATCGGTGCATCTGATCAGTGGGGGAACATTGCGTCCGGTATTGATCTGATCCGTCGCAAGACAGGGCATACCGCGTATGCGTTTACATCTCCGCTGCTCATCAATAAATCCACTGGAAAGAAGTTTGGTAAAAGTGAGCAGGGTGCAGTGTGGCTCGATGCAAAGCGCACAACGCCATACGAGTTCTACCAGTTCTTCCTGAATGTCGAAGATGACGCTGTGGAAGAGTTGTTGCTCAAAATGACGACGCTCACGAAGGCTGAAGTGGATGCGGTAATGCATGAGCAGCAGAGTGCTCCCGGATCCCGTCCCGCACAGCGACGGCTCGCGCATGCAGTAACCGCGCTGGTGCATGGCGCTGAGGAGGCTGCGCGTGCTGAGCGCGTCTCGCAACTCCTCTTCGGCGCGGCAATACCCGAGGAAAACGACTGGAATATTAT
>CAZVMJ010000046.1:4852-5506 GCA_964628005.1 uncultured Candidatus Saccharibacteria bacterium
CGCTCCTTCAAAGCAGGTTGTCTCACAAGCTGCGGTATTAGATGTCTTGGTAGAGACTGCGCTCGCAAGTTCAAAGCGAGAGGCGCGGGAGTTTATCGCTGGCAATGCCGTTACGCTCAATGGCCAACCGGTACCAGAAGACCGTCCGCTTTCAGATTCCGATTTTCATTCAGGTCACGCCATTTTGAAGCGCGGAAAACGCAATGTGGCAGTGCTCCGACTGCAATAACGCACGAGTCCTAGGCGTGGTATGGTGTCGCACATGAAGCGACCTGTGAATTTTTCAGTGCAACATCAAAAGAAAGGCTCGCGCGCCCGCGCGGGTGTTATTGCAACTCCGCACGGTGACATCCAGACGCCGGCGTTTATCGGTGTGGCAACAAAGGCGACAACCAAGGGTCTTGCCTCGCATGACTACAAAGACATGGGCCTCCAGGCAGTGATAACGAATGCGTATCACCTGTATCTGACGCCGGGAGAAAAGCTGGTTGAGGAAATGGGCGGGGTTTCAAAGTTCATGGCATGGGATGGTCCCACAATGACGGATTCCGGCGGCTTTCAGGTGTTTTCGCTTGGCGTCGGTTTCGGGAAGACGGTTTCAAAGTTCAAAGCAGAAGACGCTCCGCGCGAAGCGGGTGTTGCGGTATTTGATGA
>CAZVMJ010000047.1:0-5450 GCA_964628005.1 uncultured Candidatus Saccharibacteria bacterium
CTTAGACTTCGATAACGGTTAGCCCGGACACATCGAGCGATCCCCGATGTAACACATGGGGAATCCCGATAAATAACAGTGGCTTTCCTCCAGTCTCAGCAATCTTTTTATAGTAGCGTTTTGTTGACTCGGGCAATGACGAATGTGTCGCGATCGTATCCGGATCAAACGATGCAAAATGGTGAACATCGAGCGCTTCGTTGGGATCTGTATTATTGAACAAATATATCGATGTGTGCGCTGGATCAAGTAGTTCAGGGTCGACTTCGAAAAAGCGCATTTGACGTGGGTTTAAACCAGCATCGATAAGCGCTGCTTTAATGTCTGCCGGATGTACTGGCGAAAATTGCAAAACATCGTTCCACTTCGCCTGCAGGGTCGGAATCAATTGCTCCAACACCTCGGGACGACCTTCGTACTTGGCAGATTCAGACGCGTACAAATCCGGGTATCTATCCTGTAGATCATTCAGCGGGTGCAGGATGGTTCCACGCATGTCCTGCGGAACCATATGGTAGAGGTATTGTTTCTTTCGCTTTTCCGCTGATTCATTCATGAGCAACTATTGAATCTGCACCATTACCTCATTACGCACGAGCCACGGCGGCGTGAACGGCGCGTTGTATCCTGCGTACGTTGCGCCGCCCGTAGCGGTTACGCCATCGCGCGCAAGCGCTGCGAGCAACTCTTCCTTTTGCTGCGCAACGCGCGTGTCCGAGGTAAACCACGAAAACGTACGCACCGCCATTTTCTGCTCCGGCAATTCCACAATCTCAATGCGGCTATCGAGCGGGCGCGGAAGCGTCTCCCGCGTGTACGATTTCGGCATCCCAAACGCGATCACGCGCGACTCACTGTCGAGCCCCGCCGTTACCGGTGCCGTCATGGCAATCTGCTCGCTCTTTGGTGTTTCCGTTACAGGCGCTGTCATGGCAATGGAGGTGTTCGCCGCATTCGATCCGAAAATGTATGCAGCAATGATGCGGAACCCTTGATTGATCGCATCGCGATACGGCCCCGTTACGGTTGTCTGAGCCACGAGATGTTTTGGGTACAGTCGAATCTCGTAGCCATCGCGCTTTTCAAGCACCGCGTATTCCACCTGCTCCACATGTGAAGAGATTACGCCCCACACATGCCAGGCGAGCACGAGGCCGATAATTCCTACCACAACCCAGAGCGATGTTGTCATAGATGCAGTATAGCGTTTTGCGCATGGCGCGCATATGGAGCCCGCAGCCTCAAACGCTATACTGCTGCCATGAGCAACGCATCCCCCGTACGCACCGTGTTCATTACCGGCTCCTCATCGGGTATCGGCCGAGCGACGGCGCAGTACTTTCTCGATCAGGGATGGAACGTAATCGCCACTTCACTCACGCCCGATAAGAATCCGCTGCCCTCGCACGAGCGACTCCTCCAAACACGCACCGATGTGCGCAGCACGCCCGAGATTCGAGCAGCAATCGATGCAGGCATTGCTCGATTCGGGCGAATTGATGTCGTCGTAAACAATGCAGGTTACGGTCTCTTGGGCCCGCTGGAAGCCACCACCGAAGATGAGGTGCGTGCGCAATTTGAAACAAATGTTTTTGGCGTCATCAATGTCATTCGCGCCGCGCTCCCGCATTTTCGGGAACAGAAAGGCGGAATCATCATCAATATTTCCTCCATGCTCGGTCGCATCACGCTTCCGTTTTTTAGCTCATACGCCGCAACCAAGTTTGCAGTTGAAGGTCTTACGGAAGATCTCTATTACGAGCTCATGCCGCACAACATACGCACCAAGCTCATTGAACCAGGTACCATCAAGACAAATTTTTTCGGTCCTTCGGCGCACTACACCGCAGGTGAGGCAAACGCTCCGTATCAACCCTATTGGGATTCCGTACGCACAAATGTATCCGAGCGCGGAGCTGATGGCGAAAATCCGCTCGTGGTAGCAAAGGCGATTTATCGCGCCGCGACCGACAACAGCATGCGCCTTCGCTACCCCACCGATCGCACCGCCCGCGTACTGCTTTCGCTCCGTGCTATTTCGCCGCTCTGGCTCTTCCGTTTCATTGTGAGCGTAACCGTGCGCTAGCTTAGCGAAGCAGAAGATACAACACTGACACCCAGATCATTTGCGCCACGATCGCCGCGACAACACGCCAGATGTCGGATCGGACGTATTTCGGAAACACGCGGCTATACAGCACGCGCGTCGGCACATACACAATGACGGCAGCAATGGCCACCACGAGGAGATTTGGCCCCTCTGGATCATTGATGAGAAGCAGCATCCCGCGCGCAAGCACCACTGCTGAAAGCGCCATTAAAAGCCCGGCACGATCAATTACTGGCATGTGTATCAGTGTACCGCAGCCCGTATGCGAGCTCGCCACGGGATGATTGACGCTACAGGATATCTATGATATATTTTTCATATCAAACCGGCGCCTGATCCAGTTAAGTAGGGATCGAGCTTCAACTCCCAGCCACCTGTCTTGATTCATTACACACAAAATTCTCATTGCCATGCAAGAAGGAACAATCGCCCGCGTTACCGATAAGGGATTCGGGTTCATCAAAATCGAAGGACAGCAAAAAGATATCTTTTTCCACTCCAACGAGCTCCAGAACGTTCAGTTCGATGAACTGCGCGAAGGAGACAAGCTCACCTTTGAAGTCGAGCAGGGACCGAAAGGCCCGTCTGCCGTCAAGGTAAGCCGCGTCTAATTCTCTGGTTTACGCACAACGCCCCTCACCGGGGCGTTGTGTTTTTTATAGCTGGAGGCGAAGCACGAGCGCCTCTATACCCTTCAGCACGGCAGGCGTCATACTGGAATCGTTCCGGATATCTTCAATCGTTTTTTGAAGACGCGGATCAATGCCGCTGCGTTCATCAAAAAGGTACGTCGGGAACTCGGCAAACCGTTCGTAGTATTCGAGAAAGACCCGCTTTCGCACGTGGTCGTCCTCATGCATTGCCTCCTGCTTCATTTTATTGAAATCAAAACGAACGCGCTTTAGCTTCGTTTGTTCTGAGCGCCCTCCGTAGCGATCCATAAAACGTTAGGCGGTTCGTGCCGCACGAATGCGCGTGCATTCAAGGCACTCAATCTGCCCGATGCGCGTGAGAATGAATTTATTCGTGCAGTGACACACGGTAATAACGGTCTCTTTTGGAGAATCTATCCATTTGCCGTCTTTAAAGAAAGTTTTAGCCATGAACGATACGCTCGCGGCTAGGTATGCGACACCCGCGGGAACTGCGAGCGTCACACAAGAGAGTCGGGGGCTTCACAGAAAGCGTACCACGGTATTCAACTTTCTCCGAGCGGAGCACGATATGCGCAGAAACACTCCTATTTCCGCTTTGCGGCGAGTGCAATTATCTTTTGCAGCTGTTTCTCATGCACATCTGAAAGGCGCTTTATGTACACACAGCCGCCACCCTCCTTATATTTTCCCAGTGTTTTTAGCATGTCGTTCTCACCTTCTTTTTCCTGCACGCCCGCATGTGTCACCGTAATGGCTTTCAGACCGTAGAGCGCAATATTCTGTTTGCGCGGTGAGAAACCAAGTTTCATCCATTCGGTCGTTTTACCGTTTGCATATACCTGCGTGCGCCGTCCAAAACCCACGTTGGAAGTACCCCACATCTCCGGCTTTGCCTTCGTGGCTTTTTCCATCATCGCCGCAATCACGGTGCAGTCTTTACGCACCTGTGCATCCGGAATCGCTTTAAGAAATTTCGGGACGCTCGCCCTATTTACTTTTGTTTTGGTCTCGGCCATATCAGCGCCTGAATGCTACGCCTGTACCACAAACTCAATAATCCACTCAATGCCGTACTTGTCGCGGAACATGGCAAAGGCAGTGCCCGGTGCACTATCCGCAATTGATACCTCCACCGTACCGCCTACAGAAAGTGCATTAAAAATCCGCACTGCTTCTTCGGTAGATTCAGTACCCACATGAATCTTGCTGCGATTTTCATTCTCATTCGTGGTGCCCATAAATGACGGCACGTCGTTACCGATCAACATCCCGCTCCCAATGGGAAGCGAAATCTGCATAATCTTGTTTGCGTCCGATTCCGGCATCTGCATCTCCGGCCCCGCCACATCCTTAAAGCGCGTTACTTTTGCAAACTCCCCGCCAAACACTGATTTATAGAAATTGAATGCCTCTTCCGCATTCCCGTTAAAGTTGATCCACGGACTGATTGTTGTCATTCCTGCACTATATACCTTCCGTACCCGTCGCGATATTGCGCTATTCAGATACGCAAAAACCCGCGCCGGTACCGGCGCGGGTTCAAAGTTCAAACACATCGTCACGTTCTACGCGCCAGGGGCTCGTATCGCGGCCGGGTCATTTCGGAACACACTCACCATGGTGCATGTATATCCCCACTGCCACACATTGTTTGTGCAGTAGAGACACAGAACGTACCGATGATTGTTTTTGTTCCGGTACACCGTTCCCCAAAAGTGCACGCGCCGATTCCTCCACTCCTCGGGAATGATCTGCGGGTATTTCAGGAGGAACATCAGCACATTCGCGTTGAGCACGGGAATATTCCGCGACACCAACTCACCGTAGAGATAGTGGCCAGGGATACTGGAATTTGAATCCGTCCCGATCCGACCCTCCTGCTGATCCGAGAGGTACAGCGCCTCTGCCTGTGCCTCTTTCACCCAGGTGTATGCACCGCCCTTGAAATGCGATTCAACGGCATACCCGTCCGGTACAAACGGGAACGCGTCGCAATCAATGACGTACTCCTTGTGAACGATCGTCGCTTCACCAAGCAGCACCCGGCGAAACTCGCCGAGCGCGTCGCCCTTACACGCAACATCGATCAGCTGTTCCGTCCATCCATTGCGCGCGAAGGCAACTTTCAGTTTTGTGGCGAGACCAACATCGAGCACGAGTTTGCTCATAGTTTTTCTCCTATGCGAACGAGTCCTTACGGACAATAACGCATTTTGCCAGCGGGCTCCCTCACCACGAGGGTTCGCCATAGCAGGATACAGCCGAACATCGGCTGCAATCTGCTAGGGCGAAGTGAGTCTTTCTATCAAAGAACAGGCTGCGCACTATGCCACACCAGACCGGATTCGTCTACCGTACAAGCAAAGCGTCACAGAAGTTCAAGACACTGCGCGAGCGTATTCTGCGGCGACACCAGAAAGAACCGCCCGCCCAGGGCTTCAAAGACACGCTGCACATTGGGTGAATCGTCGAAGGCGACGCAATCAGAAATGGACACACCGTATGCATCGGCATAGTGCTGAAACAATTTCCCTCCCTCATCTGTTTTGAGCAGCCCTTCAAAATACGAATTGCTGATGCGATCAAAATACTCATCGAGCCGGAGCGCCGGCTGCGTGAATCGGGTGAAGCTATCCATGTTTGCCGTAATTAAAATGACGGTGAATCGTGTGCGAAGGCTGCGC
>CAZVMJ010000048.1:0-5443 GCA_964628005.1 uncultured Candidatus Saccharibacteria bacterium
CGCATCACCTTCTACGGCATTCGCGGCCTCTACCAAATGGCGGAGCGCTACTACTACGCCGGCTACAACACACCGCAATTTTCGTTTGATCTCTTCTATGTAAATACAAGCGCGCTCTGGTTCCTGGTATGGGTTTCCGTCGCGCTCATTCTCACGCTCATCTGTATCGGCTCGATGATCGGCACCGGCAAGCGCACCCCGCCAAAATCTACCCCGATCTTTCTTCTCTTTTATAGCTTCCTCGTCCCGCTGTGGCTGGGCACTGCCGTTGTTCGCGCAGTCTTCCGCACTGGTGTACGCTGGCGCTAACCACTAATCACATCTATGGAAGATTCTGTTGTAAACACACGAACGGCTCGCGTATCGAGCTACATTGTTGCGTTCCTTATCACCGCATTTATTTTCGCAACCGCGCTCTACGCTTCAAATTACTTCAACAACCGCCGCATCGCGGATATTCAGGGCACGCAGGATAAGATCTCGATCGACATCCTCTCGCTCGAAACGCAGTTTGAGCTCCTCGCCGAGCACTCGTGCCGCGACATCTCTGAGAATTCAGTGCTCTCCACTGAAATTCAGCCGCTCGCACAGCGCCTCTCGTATCTTGAGTCGCAGTCGCAGGTAAACCAAGACGAGCTCTACGCCCTCAAGCGCTACTACACCCTGCTCCAGATCAAAGACCTCATGCTGATGAAGGAGGTGGCGCAGAAGTGCAAACTGCAGCCGGTGTTCATCCTCTACTTCTACTCAAACGAGGGCGACTGTAAGAACTGCGAACAGCAGGGCTACGTGCTCACCGGCCTCTCGCAGAAGTATCCGAACCTCCGCATCTATTCCTTCGATTACAACCTCGGCCTCTCCGCGCTCCGCACCCTCACCGAGATCAACAACGTGCGTGATGAAATGCCGGCACTCGTCATTAATGAGGAGGTGTACTACGGCCTGCACACCATGGAAGACATCGAAAAGATTCTTCCGGAACTGGCAAAGATGTCGACGAGCACCAGCGCGACGACGACGGTGAAGAAGAAGTAGGACATAGCGACCTACTCAGACCTAATTGAACGCTTCCTCTTGGCATTCTCTCTCCTGTACCACTCTAAAAAAGCCTTTTTGGGTGTAATATATTTTCTTTCGCCAATCTCAATTTGATCAAAATACGGAGGAAGAGCATTGGAGACATGACTGGCTATGTCACCTATTTTAGCCTGAATATCGATTCTAGGTCCTTCATTTTTTGCTAGGATACGTGAGGTCACAGCAGAGTGAGCAATAAAGTCTTTTTCAAATAGTATATACAAGGTCCATATCGTATTGAATGGACCTCGCTCTTTTAGATGCTCCCCCAAGGCACTGGCCCAAACCTGAGACATCGGGTGATTGAAAAATACCAGCAGATTGTAACCATCTGGATAACCTTTCTGAATTTTTCCCTGAACTATCTTAAAAGCGTCTTGTAAAGAATTACAAATCGGGGGAATCGTCACAAGTTCAAAACTGTAAAATTCTATATTCTCGGGCTCCTCAGCAAAGTTTATAAGTTCAAAGTCAGGAAAAGAATCGGCGGGTTGATGCAGCCACCAATCAATATTGGAATACTTCTTCTGCGCCATCAGGAAGAAATATTCCGCAAAGGCTTCGCGAGCCCTCTGCGCCCGAGGATCAGGCCCCTCCATGAATCGTTTAGCACCGAGCTCTGCAAGCTCCGATTTTATGGAACCCCAGAGAGCCCATTGATCTTTAAAAACCAAATCGCTCTCATTTATAAAATCCATAAGTTAAACCTTAGAAAGGCGTCGATTCACATCGCTCACTGCTCACTAACTGTGAATCCGATGATTTGGATCGAAATGGGTAATATAGAAATACTCCCTATCTTGATATCCAAATACTCGAAAATCACCTCTTTGTTCTATACGAAAATGAAAGTAGTGCTTTTCGACAAGCTGCTTCCCCGAAGAATCCTGCTCCTCAATCATAGTGAAACTGTCGGATCCGTAAATCTCGGTTGTTAACCCACTTGATCTTCGGTCGAGTGACGACCACTGGCCCCAGGTTAAATTCTCGAAATGTTTCAGTCGGCGCAATAAGACCTCGCAATCCTCCCTCGAAACGCAACACAAACTATGGTGGCGACTTGAGGTGCAGTTTGAAATGCGAAAAATCACTCTTGATTCCGCATAAGCGAGATCAATTTTTGTAGCAGGAGTATTTTCCGGCATAAACAGATTGCCGGCACAATATAGCTTTTGGCTATTTGCGCGTTAAAAGCGGCTTATAGTAATCCTTTAGTGCCTTATGAGTTATTTCCGAGGAGGCACCTGCGTATGCATTCTTCCACGGCGCATGTGAGTGAGTTATATCTACGAGTCTCCCGGCAGAATACCCACCAAACGTGTCCCAAATTTCTTTCAATACGATTTGATCCTCCGCAGAAATCGATGTCTCGGTTTCGTAGGTGAGTATCGGATCACTCCCGTTCTTGCTATATGCTCGATAAACGTTCGGAACTACAGGACCGTATTGCCACGCCTCAATCTTATCCTTAAACAAAGGTTTATTTTTCTTAGCAAGAAAATAAGCTTGCGCGAGATACAAAATCTTCTGTAATTTCAAATTTGTAATACCCTCGCGTTCACCATTATCTCCCACAACCTTCTGCGAAGCCAGTTGGATGAAATATTTTGCAACATCACTAGCGTTATAGGCTTTAATTGTGCTTTTTGTATTCATTTTTATTGAGTGCTTGATCATATGTATTATGACGCGCTAAAACCTTTAGTCATACAACACAACTGTGGACTACGGAGAGCGAAAGAAGACATTAACATAATTACACCGTTAACGGCTAATGAAGCCGCTTGGGCCGGACTCGAACCTCTTGGAACCCAGAATTCGAGCCATTACCACGCACGACCAGCCCTCCGCTTAAGGGACCAAAGGCTCCTTACGTCGCTCCGCTCCTATCCTCCTGAGCGGAGGCGCGCCGGAAGCTCGCTCGAAAAGAAAAAGCCCGCGGGCGCGGGCAATTCTTTTTCTTTTGGAGCCGCTTCCCAGACTTGAACTGGGGACCTTCGCTTTACAAAAGCGTTGCTCTACCAACTGAGCTAAAGCGGCGTGTGTGGAGAGGATACTACAAATCGGCAGATTCTTCGACCCCTCCATTCTTCAGCTGCCGAACGCGCTTGAGGAACGCATTCTTGGATTCGCGCGGCTGGAAATTGCGCTTGGATGCCACGAAATCTGCGAATCGGTGGGCCTGCGCCTCAAAACGTCGCGCGAGTGATGCCGCGCCGAGCGCTGCGGAAATAGCGCCGTGCATAGTGACATGTGCTACCTCCGGCGGCAGCTTTTCAAGCTGCTCGCGCGTGTGAATAGCCGTGCGCTTAATTTCGCGCGCAGCGTCATCCGCCTGCGAGCGCAGGGGTTCCATCACACGCGCACCACGGCGCTCTTCGTACATCTTCAAAGCGAAGAGCCCGATGATGAGCGCGAGCGATACAAAGAAGATTATCGTCGCAGCCAACATCATGATGTGATTACTTCACCGAGAGGCGCTCGAAGCGAACCACTTCCACCTTCTCGCCAAACTTCTGCACTGCCTGATCAAGGAGTTCGCGGATGGTTACATCGCCATTCTTCACGAACGGCTGCTCAAGGAGCGCGCGCTCTGCAATGTATGCATCGAGCTTGCCCTGGATTGCGATTTCACGCTTTGCTTCCGGCACGTTTGCTGCTTCGCTGGTGAATACCTCGCGTGCTGCGCGGATGTCTGTTTCCTGCACATCATCCTTGCTCTTGAACTTCGGCTTCATTGCGGCTACGTGCATTGCGATGTCGTATGCGAGTGCGGAGAATTCCGGGTTGCGGGATACGAAGTCGGTTTCGCATGCGAGTACGATTGCACCCACCACCGTGCCGCCTGCGTGCACGTATGCAGCAGCAACACCAGCGCCGAGCTCGCGGTCTGCCTTCTTGCTCGCAATTGCAGCAGATGCCTTGCGAAGGATCACCTTCGCCTTCTCAATGTCGCCTCCCGCTTCTTCGAGTGCCTTCTTGCACTGCATGACCGAAATACCGGTCTCGTCGCGGAGTGCCTTGATAACTTCTGTAGTGATTTCTGCCATATGAGTTCGTATTGTACTAAATTAAATAATTTTTCCTATGGAATGAATGAATCTCCTGCCCTTTAGCAAAAGAGCGGCTCGCGCCGCAGTTTTGCATTTTGTTGCGGCCGCTTACGCGGTCTTTGCCGGAGCGCGCTTGCCCTCGCGGACTGCATCTGCGATCTCCTCAGCGAAGAAGCGGATCGAGCGGATGGATGTATCGTTTGCCGGGATTGGAAACTGCACGAGCGAGAAATCGCAGTCGGAGCTTGCAAGACCAACCACCGGAATACCGAGCTGGTTTGCTTCCTTTACTGCCGTATCCTCGTGGCGAGAATCTACAACAAAGATTGCGCCCGGAAGATCGTGCATGCTGACGAGACCACCGAAGCGACCGATCAATTCATCGATCTCGCGATCGATCATGAGGCGTTCGCGCTTGGTGTACTTCTCGAGCTCGCCCGATTCGCGCTGCTTCGTGAGGCGCTCAAGGCGCTCAAGGCGCTTGCGGATATTCTTGAAATTCGTGAGGGTTCCACCGATCCATCGGCCGGCAACATACGGCATGCCGATCTCCTCACCGAGTGACTTTACGGTTGCGATTGCCTCGTTCTTGCCGCCGACGAAGAGAACCTGGCGGCCGGATGCGATTACAGATGATACAAATGCGCGTGCTGTTTCGAGGCGCTTTTCAGTAAGTTCGAGATCAAAGATATCGGTTCGGTCCTTCGTTCCGAAGAGGAAGGGCTGAGCTGTCGGATGGCGGCGTGCGCGTGGGTAGCCGAAATGCGCGCCAGCTTCAAACAGTGTCTTGATATCTGATGTGGACATAATGCAAATGAAAGGCCGGCTTCACCGGCGCTCTGCGATACTACCAAATACCCCAGAAATACGCAATATCTCGCCTCCTACCGCTTTGGCGCCACGGGAGCAGGCGCCTCTGTGGTGATCACGACATCGTAGCAGCGGCCAGAGGCTTCTGCGGGCGGCGTGAGACACGGACCGGAATCGGCGCCGATAATCGGGTCTCCGGCGCACAGCGCCGTGGCATCAGTATCGCGTTCAAGCGCGGCGCTTTCCATTTCGAGCGTTGCGGCAAGATGATACGAATATTTCGCGCAGCGCTTGTAGTGATACGGCTGATCTGAAACGGGATCGGTGGGAACTGCGCTCAAATAATCGGGCAACAAATCATCGAATCTCACCGGGTATTCGCCATTCTGATCGTAGTAGAGTTCTGCGCTCAGCTTCAGCTGCGCGATTGCTGCGATACGTACCGCATCGCGCCCTTTGGAGCGCGCCACTTCAAGCGAAGCGGTAACAACGGACGCAAGAAT
>CAZVMJ010000049.1:0-5401 GCA_964628005.1 uncultured Candidatus Saccharibacteria bacterium
TCGCGTCATCAGTTTGTCGGGGTTTTACACGTATGACTCCGAAATGGCGGGTATTGCCGTGTGTGCAGGCGAGCGGGACGTGATCCCGTGCGTCCGGCCGCATCTCGAGCGTATTTTGAAATATAATCCCGCTACGACGACCGCAGCGGATATCGTCGCTCTGAACCTGCCGCGTAATCAGTGTCACTACGTTATTCATGTGATAGGGCAGGAGCTCTACCGAAAGTACGAGAATGTTGAGCGCGACTACGCACAGTGCAGCCGCGTATGTAATGCCGCATGTTCGCACGGACTTATTGCTGAGGCGTTCCGCGCCGAGTTAGGGCTCGATGAAAACTCTGTCGAACATGTGACGGTGGAGGATATCGTTCGCGAAGGAAAAGCGCTGTGCTCCTCCGGGAATACGTGCCACGGCATCGGTCATGCACTGACCATCGAGCTTGGGTCAGCTGAAAAGGCAGCTGAAGTATGTCCCCAGATTGCTACCGGAAGTCTGCTGCAGGATTGCTATCGCGGCGTCTATATGGAGGCTTCCGATCAGCTTGCTGCGCGCAGTGTATGGGTTCCCGACTCAACAGTTGCGTTCCCGACTGTTGCGGACGTCTCAACACTCTGTGAGCATGCGAAGCCCGAGGCCACAGAGGCGTGCTACTACTATTTTCCGGTCATGGTACGCGAAGTATTTCGCAAGGCGGGTGTAAATGACACGCGAGAGGATTCGCTCATACGCGTCAAGGATTTATGCCTCCGCATGAAAGATCCGATACATCGCCGTGGATGCATCTTCGGGTGGGGGGCAACGCAGTTTGATCAGCTCAACTCGGCGCAGGTTGCAATCGCAACCTGCACGGCGCTGCCAAAGGTGTCCGATCGCCGGTACTGTGCCGCTGGCATGTTTTCCCTTGCATTGGAATATGAGCAACCACAACGTGCCATATCGTATTGCGCGGCGCTATCATCGGCCGCAGAGCGCGCGGAGTGCTACCTAACCGTCTTTGAAAAAGCGCAGACCATAGAGCGCAACATTGGCGATATTATGGATTTGTGTCCCGTCGCAGACGTCTCATGCGGAGCAGCTGGTCGTCGCGCGGAACGAGGAGAGCTCAATGCGTACTACTGGTAAATAGAATAATTTCACCCATGCCTTCCGAGTTTCAGAGCGGGATCAAATATTCATGGGAGAAGCCATCTGATCCGACAACATTTCAAATCTTGTTTCAATCCGTTGAGCGTACGCCTGGTAGCTGGCGACAAGAGGCGTACGTCGCGGCGCATCGGATCGCAAACACCGCATCAAAGCACATCTGGCTTGCGATAAGCGGCGGCACTGATAGTGAAATAATGGCACATGCTTTTTTTGATCAGGGTATACACTTTTCGGCGATAACGATTGCTCATTCGGGTGGTACGAATAGGGCTGAAGTGGAGCGTGCGAAACACTGGTGTTTCAAGCACGGCGTCCCGCATGAGATCGTACCAATGGACGCGCCTGCGTTTCTGAAGCATGGAGTGGATGCCTACATTGCCGCGGGCTACGTCGCGAACCAAACATATCGCTACACGCAACTGCGACTGCTTGAATTAATCGAGGAGCGGAGGGGTTTTGGTGTACTCGGGTATGGTCGCATTACGTTCAATGTTCGAGACACAGAACATGGGATCGAGCCGTTTATGCCCATCAACACGTCATACGCAACGCCGTTTGAATGGTGTGTGAGACACACAGCGAATCACCAGCCTTATTTCTTCTTTAGTACGCCCGAATTGTTGCTCGCATATTTTCGTATGCCGTTCGTTCGTGCTGCGCTTGAGAACCCGACCGCGTTCCGAAACTATGCAAACAATCAGGCGCTCCGGCGGTTCTTGTATCAAACTGAGTGGCCCGAGATTCAATCCCGCATCCCGTACCTCGGGTATGAGCGTCTCGCTGCGCTACGCGACCAGGCCAATGCACGCATGCAAGAGGCGTTTGCTTCGCGGCTCCATGTGCAGCGCATTCCGGCTGCCGCTATCGTCCGCGCACTCAGCTAAACGAGCGGCGCATCAATGAAATCGTTGTTTGGCTCGTAGTACGCGGAGGCATCCAAATTTTCGTAGCAGATGCACTGAGTGTCGACGAAATTGTATGAGAATTGTTGCTGCACGGCGCCACCCAGTGATCCGCGCTTCATTTTGTTGATGCGGTAGTCGTTGTCCTTGGTAAATTCGTAGATGTAATCTTTTGCCGGATATTTATATGTACTCCAGGTATCCTTAATGCGCTTGTCGAGATTGTTCATGCTCCAGAGCTCAAAATCCTGTGTGTTGAAGAACTGCTGAAAGCGGGAACCAAGATAGTCGCCGCGAATACCCTGCACATTGCGTTTTGCGGTATACGCTAGCATTCGCGTCGCACAAAATTGCCATTTGCCGCAAAAGCTCACCCACCAGAGCATGTCGAAATTGGTCCGCAGTGCCACGGGTGACTTACGGTTAATGGTCTCAAACAGGTTCACGCAGAGCTCTGTTGTCTTCGGATCCTGGATGATGCCCTGAAAGAACTCGAGGAACACCTCTCGCTGATACGGCTCGTGAATGATGCCGGGCCCTTTCGCGAGCATGAGCTTCACGCTCACGTCTGAGCCGAAAATCTGATCGCTGCATTCACCGCCGACTACCATGGCGTGCGTTCCCATAATGTACGGGAAGAGCGACATGGATTCGCACTTCAGTTTGCCGCGAATGTGTCTTGCGTAAAAATCAGGGTACTCATTAATGGAGTCTTCGGAG
Source organism: uncultured Candidatus Saccharibacteria bacterium (assembly GCA_964628005.1). Taxonomy (GTDB): domain Bacteria; phylum Patescibacteriota; class Minisyncoccia; order Phycocordibacterales; family UBA2100; genus UBA10103. The sequence goes on from CAZVMJ010000049.1 coordinate 2,770, forward strand.
AGTAATACAACGAGGCGCTCAATGTCCTCGCTGTTGCCGTTCATGAGAAACGCAGAGAGTACTGTTGTTGAATCAATACCGCCCGACCACGATACATAGATGGGCGCATCAAGTTTTCGTGCCAATGCAAAGAGCGATTGTGCGCGCTCATTACATACATCGGCGAATGTCTTGGTAAACGGTACGAGCTTTGGGATCGGATAGAGCACGGCGGTTTTTACGGGCACCTGTATCGCGCCGCTGCGGTCAATGAACACAGAATTTTGCGGGTATATGGAGTAAAACTTTTTAAACGTAGCGATACCGGGGAGCTTCTCATTGCTCCGTTGATTCACTACATTCGTGTTGTAGTAGATGTAGCGGCTCATATTAGATGAATGAATTTGTGAAGGTTTCTCGTCGGAATCGCTCAAGCAAGGGTCTGATTTCGCTGGTGTTCGTTGCTTTCTTCAGTGCGGAAAAATAGGTCAGGCGCATGAGCTCTGTCTTCGCAAGTTGGTCGTCGCGGAGCTTTGCCTTGATGATGATGTCGTCTGCCGCTTCCCGGGGTGTGATGGCCGCTGCATCGGCGTAATGCAGGACATGCGGAAACTCCAGCAGACGACGTTCGTCATATCCGGAGGCGCGAAATTCGGTCGCCTGCATCTTCTTTGTCATGTAAATGGATTCTTGCGCATAGAGCTCGGGTGCCATGCGAGACCGCGCATGCGTAAGGCTGCGAATGATTTGTCTCACGGCACGCATTTTTTGTACGGCCAGTTCTGATTGGGCGCGGATCGCAGGTGAAATCATGTCGGGGCGCGTTGGCACAAACAGTCGATCCTTCATGTTCCACATCCAGTGCGTATATGAAGCCTCATCGAGATCAAACGGAAGTTTGTATGGGTAATTGGGCGTGGTGATGTTGAGTACGTGATAGGTGTCCATGAATGCCTCGTTGAGAAACGATATTTCTGTCGGTGAATCTGAGACAGCAAGTACCAGTCGGGTTGCCGCGTCAATTAATGCGCTGCGAGTCGGGAGAGGGTTTGAGGGTGTCTTTTGTTGTCGGAAAAGACGAGCAATTCGAGCGAGCGGTCCCATAAAGCCACGATATCACACCGATAAAAAGCAAGTGTGGTGCAATATCTGGAATTTATAGACAGGTAGGGGGTGGTTGCTATACTCGGCCCATGGTTTTCGGGCATTCCTTGCCGGAGCGCATACTCAAAAAAGTCGGTGTACGATCCGACTTACTCTGGACTTCCCGCGCGCTCTATCTCAAGCCCTTTCGCTTTCTCCCGTTTTTTGCAGATGTAGCCGCGCTTCATCGGAGTCAATACTGGACTCGTGCGCAGATAGAGTCGTACACCAAAGATCGCCTGCTCGCATTAATGCAAGACGCAAATCGGCTCCCGTTTTGGCGGGAGCACTTCAAGGCTTGTGGTGTTGATCCGGACGGTGCGGACCCCATCCATTTCGGCCGTATTTCGGTCATTTCAAAATTACAGTTTCAGAAGGAGGGTGTAACCGGATACATCAATGAGGCGCTCAAGCCTTTCAGTTCACCGGATCACACCTCCGGTTCCACGGGCAGGCCGTTTGATTTTTTTGTTGACCGATCGTATGAGCTTCGTGCATTTGCGATCTGTGAGCGCATGCTGCGGGCGGCAACCGGCGGAGAGAGACCGATCGTAATTTCACTTCGTCCGCGCGAGAAGCTCGGATTCATCTTCTTTAAACATCACTTATTTTTTCTACAAAATTACAACAATATTCGTCATCGACTGCCGGCCTTGAAGGAATTGCTTGATACCATCGCGCGTCCGGTCATTCTCTACGGGTTTCCCTCGGCGTTTATTGAGCTGGCGGAGCGGGTGAAAGAAGCAGGCTACCGATTCAATATCAAGGCGGCTATTTCGACAGGGGAGAGTATCAGGCCGTCGGAACGCTCGCATATTGAAACGAATTTGCACACCAACTTTTTCATCAATTACGCGACTCGCGAGCTTGGGTGGCTTGCGTTTGAGTGTGAACAGCACGGATTACATCTGAATGAGGAATGGGCGTTCGTTGAGATCCTTGATGATAACGGGGAGGCATTGCCTGATGGGCACGAGGGGCATGTGGTAGTCACGCCCTTCGACAATCGCGTTATGCCCCTTATTCGATACAACAACGGTGACCGGGGGATTATTTCTGCAACACCGTGCCCGTGTGGCCGGACGCTCCGAACTATCCAAGTTGCCGGACGTCAGGTCGAGTTCATTACCTTTGAGGACGGACGCACTGTTTCATCGCTCGATCTTTCGACAACGTTTGATTGGTTTTCAGGCAGCGTAAAGCAATTTCGTGTTGTACAGACCGCGCCGCTTTCCTTTACGGTCACGGTCGTGCCGGGACATAACTTCAAGAAAATGCAGGAAAAACTGACAATGCGTCTGGTTCGACTGTTGCATCCTGCCGCCGTTATTACATGGGACGTGGTAGAAGAAATTCCGGCCGCAAAAAGTGGTAAAGCGGTTACGTTTGTGCCGTATCGTGCTGCAACCCAAGATCATGCTCCAAACACTGCTCGATAGTTTTGAATTACTGCAGTTTCATAATCTGCACCGCCGTTCCCGACGGGCGATTCGCCGCTGGCAGGAAAAAC
>CAZVMJ010000050.1:0-5346 GCA_964628005.1 uncultured Candidatus Saccharibacteria bacterium
TTGCCTCAATCTTATTGAGGCCATTAAAGGTATGCATCTTGGTGATTTTTCCTGAGCGGGTTTCGCCGGACGGCTTCTTTACGTACACCGTGTCGCCCGTTTTGAGGATACCCTCGTATACGCGTGCAATCGCGAGTCGGCCGAGGAAGTTATCGTAGCCAAGATTGAATGGCTGGAGTCGTGCCGGCTTTGAAGCAGCATCCGGTGCAACGGGCGGCACCTTTTCAAGAATGACATCAAGCAGCGGCGTGAGGTCGCTCGATTCGTCAGTGAGCTTTCGCTTAGCAATACCCTGCTTACCGATTGCGTATACAACCGGGAAATCTGACTGCTCGTCGTTTGCACCGAGCTCAAGGAAGAGCTCAAGCACCTGATCTTCAGCGCGGGCAGGATCAGCAGCCGGTTTATCAATTTTGTTGATCACTACAATCGGCTTCAAACCGAGCTCGAGTGACTTCTTAAGTACGAATCGCGTCTGAGGCATCGGGCCCTCCTGTGCGTCCACAATGAGAAGCACCGAGTCGATCGAGCGAAGCACACGCTCCACTTCAGAACCGAAGTCGGCGTGACCCGGTGTATCAACGATGTTGATCTTGGTGTCCTTATAGTAAATAGCGGCATTCTTCGAATAGATGGTGATGCCGCGCTCCTGTTCGAGCGCGTTGCTATCCATTGATGCGCCGCCTACACCTGCCTGCGCCAAAAGCGCGTCGGTAAGCGTCGTCTTTCCGTGGTCCACGTGCGCGATAATCGCGATATTTCGAATCTCCATACAAAATGGTTGGTCTTAAAAACAAAGTGCCCCATGCGAGGCATTCCGTGGCTATAAATATGCCGTATTTTTCACCTTCGGTCAACGCCTCCTAAAACGAAGTACAGCGCGGACCAGGGGCCCGCGCTGCAGTATCCGGATCACATGTCCGGAAGGATCAGATTCGCCGATCGGTGCGATCCTTGCTGAGATCTTCCATGAAGTCAATCTTGGCAGCCCGACTGAGCGGAATCGCCCAGCTCAGATACGACAGCAATTCCTTGCCGCGATCCGGCGTCGGATACGCCACGAACGATCCCAGAATCTCGACAAGTGTATTGAGATCGTAACCATGCGCGGCGAGGCGCATGCGCACGTTCTCGTATCGCACACTGTCTTCGCTCCGCGTCCGCGCAAGCGTGGCCGCGAGGCGCTTTGCCATCCCAAGACGATGTTCGGCTTTCGGCTCCCGATTGTATCGGGCCACTTCAGCACCGGCGGCAACGCCATAGGACTCGATACGTTCGCACAGCGGGACGTTGCGTTCCGCCATGGCCAGTACACTCTCGAGCATTGCCTGCGGACCTCCGCTTGCAGCTTCCAGAATGCCCGATTCGTCGAGGAACTTCTTAAACCCCTCGGGCAAATCTTCCGCATCCACAATCTGCGGACCATTCGGCCCCGGCACCACGAACGAAAGCGTGGACCTGCTTTTCTTGCCGTCTGTATGCGCACCGCCGTTGTGCGTTTCTGCGCTCATGCGATTCCCCTTCTGCACTGAATCGACACTGTTTTTGTGCCGCGCGCACCATACCACATATGAGTATTTGGTCAAGTTCCATCACGCATGAAAAACCCCGGCGAATGCCGGGGTTTTTTCGTCAGCATTTAGAGCTGTTCGTCGATCACTCGCTTGAATTCTTCGATACCAACCGCACCCGGGATCACGGTCTCTCCCGTGATGAAGCCCGGCGTACCGGTGATGCCAAACTTTGCACCCTCTTCGCGATCAGCCGCGATAAGCGCCGAATATTTTTCTTTGTTCTTGTCTACATTCGCCTTAAGTGCCTTCGTGTCTACGCCTGCAATTGTCTTTGAGAGCTGCAGAATGGATGCTTCGTCACCGAAGCCGCCGTGCTCTTCATCCTGCGCGGTGTACATCGCTTCGCGCCATTCGTAATACTTTTCGGGATACATATTCCACATCGCGCGGCCATAGAGCGCTGCCGTATCAGAGTCTTCGCTCAAGAAAGCAAAGTCTTTAAAGACGATGCGAAGCTTGCCGGTTTCAACATATTCTTTTACGAGCGTCGGCATCGACGGCTTGGTCGGGATCTGCGGGTGACCCACTTCCACCGCTTTGCAGAACGGGCACTGGTAGTCTTCCCAGGATACGAGTGTTACCGGCGCATTTTTATCACCGATGTACGGGCTTTCATCCGTATTAACGTCTTCAACATTCACGGCAATGGTCGGCTGCTGGCCGTTTGCTGCCTGCCGTGTGCCGCCCGAGCCTCCAAAGGCAACGATGAGCGAAACACCGATAATGATGCCGGCAATCACAATGGAGCCGGGGATATAAAACGGCGTGAGATCGCGCTTTGCTGCGGCGACCGCAACCGGTGCAGCGGGTGCTGACGATGTTGTGTTGTCTTCCATAGGGGGCATGGTATCACCCTTTTTTTGGGCTGTGGATTATTGCTTCGCACCCGTCAGCACGTTCCAGATATCCGGATCCTGGCCGCCATCGAGCTTGAAGATGGAGATACCGCGCACGCCCAGGCGCTTCGCGAGATCAATTTTCATCTGTGTCGAAACTTCATCCGGCCACACCACGTAGCGATACGTCATGTTTGAGTGATACGTATCCGCGTACGTTGCAGCCGCAGCTGATGCGGCAAGCGCCGACATGCGATTCATCGAAACCGGAGTTGTTGAAGTATTCGCATCGGTCTGCATTGGCACATACGTGAATGCGAGCTCGCCCCAATAGGTGCGCTCCGGCTGCACGTTGTACCGCTCAGAAAGCGACGGCGCGCTAACACCCTTTTGCGGCGCGGCATGTCCCGGATTAAATGTCCAAAGAATGTCGTAGATATGCTGCCCACCTTCATAGGTTGTCACTGCATACTCGTATCCGTACGTCGGCACCCCTATCAGAATCTTTGATTTCGGAATGTCCTTCGACATGAGATTCACTACTTTCTCCACCCATGCCGGATCACCGTTTGCTGCATACAGACGCGTGCCCGCTTCCGCTGAAAGTTTCAAATCGATTCCCTGTTGGTCGTACGTCATAATGCGCACGCGATCGCAGTATGTGCCGATTGCCTTGAGGTCATTGGCAAACACGCCCGCATCCGCCGGTACCTCGGTTCCATAGTAGCGATCCTCGTTCGGGATGCGCGTTTCAATGGTGCACATGAGCCACTTATCGCCGAGTCGCATCTTGAGGCCTTTGAGGAACGTCGAGAAATAATCTTTTGTCTCGGCACGCTTGCCTTCAAAGTCAATATCGATACCATCAAAGTTATTCGCCTTCACCGTATCCGCAATATGCTGCGCAAGCGCGATGCGCGTTTCCTGATTGCTGAGCAGCGTGTGCACCAAAGTAGCGTTAGAGGTCATAACAGTAGGAATCACGCGCACGCCCTGCGCTTTTGCAGCCGCATTGAATGAAAGCCATGGCTCCGCATTCATTGGGCCGTTATCCATCAATGTGCCATCAGACTTGAGCGTGTAGGTAAATGGATTCACCTCAGTCATTTTGGAAAGGTTCGGGAAAGTGTCCGCGGTTCCGGTGGCCTGGCGCCAGTACGGGATCCATCCCGTCACTTCAAACTTTGTCGGCGCATCGGTTGGCGTAATCCCCTCGGTCGTGGGCGTTCCGGTAATTGCATTACCGCCACTGTTTGCAGTGGTGCCACAAAGCGCCTTAATCTTTGCGCGCGTCTGGGGGCCGACGGTACCCGTCGCTGAAATTCCGTTTGCCTTTTGGAAGGCGCGTACTGCTGCAAGCGTGGCGTTGCCGTAGTTGGCAACGCTTGCCGCTTTAAAGTAGCCCTGGCTTTTCAGAAATGCCTGCAGCTTCGTAACATCTGCGCCCTTCGATCCGAACTTCAGATCTTTCGTAAAGGTGCAGGATGCCGTTTGTGCCGATGCAAACGACGGAACACTGAAAAGTGTCACGAGCGCAAACAATGCGATTGTTTTTTTCATAATGAGAGGAGTTCGTCTTGTAGACGATTGAGTATACCAACTCTTTCGCCGACGGAATCTTGCGCATCTTGAGCGCGCCTTGTCTGCTTAGAAAAAGATGAAGAACTTCACGCGGCAGTTCCTTTGCCGTGAAAGAATTCCGTCACCGCATTCGGCAGTTCCAACGGAAGCTCAATGATGCGCCACGGATTTCCCGGCACGAGCGCAGCACGCTTGTTGTACCCCCAGGTGACCGCAATCGAATCTACGCCGCGCGATGCCGCCTCCACTATGTCGCCGCGGGAATCCGTGATCATGATGCACTGCACCGGCAGTACCCGGTATTTTTCAAAAACCATTCCAATCTTCACGGCCTTACTGGTATTCACGTTTGAATCGAGAATATCTTCAAAATATTCACGCAGGTGATGTTTCTTAAGAAAATGCTCAATCGCGTGCCCGATTGATGAGGATACGATAACGAGCGTGTGGTGTTCGGCAAGATGCTTCACTACCGCATCCATGCCCGGGAAGAGCGAGCTTTCCTTCTCAAAGCGCGGCACAAATGCGGAAAACCAATCCATGGTGTGGTTACAGACCGAATGATCGAGACCATCCATCTGATGTTCGTATTCCCAGATATTGCCCTCGTACTGCTTGCGATAGGAATCTTCTGTCTTATGCACACAGAATTCTTTCGCGGTTTCGTAGGCTTGCGTAAACGAATCTGCTATCACGCCATCGAAGTCGAAGATCACGACGCCGCGCTTTTCCATATCAGTTGAGATTCAGCTTCGCAGCTTCAGCGGCAATCGCTTTTTCTATCTGACCTTCAAAGAGGCGGTACATAAGCGGGAGCTTTGCATAGATGTCAAAGTCGGTATCTGTAACGGTCACCGTGCCCGAGATGTGCGTTCCCTGCGCCGTAAAGGCAAAGGTGAGCACGTTGTCGCTCCATTCCGCCTTATCAACGGTCGCGTTCTCTGCGATCTTATCTTTCTGCTCTTCAAGCAAGCGCTTGATGCGGCTTATCGCCTCGGTTTTCGTTGTTTTATGTGGAAATTTGAATTGCATAGATTCGGAGTGTACCACACAGCACATCAGTACCAGGTCGCTGTGCCGTCTCCTGTGAGCGGGTACGTGTCGCCCAGGTATTTTGGCGTGCGGTGGATCAGTAAATCAATAAGTGCCTTCGCGGACGCGGGTATTTCTCGCAGATAATCATACGCATCCCCCTGCCCGCGCTCGGGTACCACGCCGTATGCTTCAAGCCCCAGTCGTCGTGCCACAAAAACAGCACGCGGCATGTGAAAATCTTGCGTCACAATAATGAGCGAGTCTGCGGCAAACACATCGCGAGCACGGTACATACTGCTGTACGTATCAAAACCTGCGTG
>CAZVMJ010000051.1:0-5339 GCA_964628005.1 uncultured Candidatus Saccharibacteria bacterium
GGTTTCTGACGTGGGAACGCACAATCTCACGTTTACCGTATCTGACTACGACGGCAATGTGGCGACCGTGCAGCAGACCATCACGGTGCTTCCGCCGCCGTCGATTTCAATTCAAGGCGTTTCGCAAAACGCATCGGTGATGCCGGGATCGGTTCTTTCGTTCCAGGTGGTTGCCAATGGGTTTACGAACCCGATATTCACACCGAGCGATTCGTTTAGCGGATCATCCATTAATGGCGCGCCGGTCATCAACAGCGCGGGGCTGTTTTCATGGAAGCCTGATACGTCGCAAAACGGTGATCACACAATCACGATTTATGCGACGGATTCCGCCGGCCACAGTGCCTCGGCAAGTGTGACGGTCCGTGTTGGCTCAGGGCCGACACTCTCGTTTCCGGTGAATATGACCACGAGCATTTCTGCGGGGCAGCCACTCATTTTTACGATGGTACCGTCGGGCTACTCGCCAACGGGATTCACCATCACCGACACCTTCCCGAGTACAACACTCACGAGCAACAACATCAACACAACCGGGGCCTTTGCATGGTCACCGCAGCAAAGTGATGTTGGTTCGCATTCGGTCACCATCACGGGGCGCGTTGGTGCGTATGGTGAATCGGCAAGTGTGACGCAGACGATTAACGTGCTTGGTCCAAACGGATATCTTCCGCCACCAACTACGCAGGCAGCAACAACAACCAGTGGATCAACCGGTGCGTCCATCAGTGATTTGCAAAAGCAGCTTTCGCTCTTGCAATCGCAGGTATCAGGCGCGTCGCAGACAACGCAGACTCCTGCATCGGGCGGATTTACGTTTACGCTTCCGTTGAAGCAGAGTGATGAAAATAATGAGGTTCTTGAACTGCAAAAACTTTTGCAGCGCCTTGGTTATTTGAGCGCGACGCCGAACGGATACTTTGGGCAGGGCACATTGGCTGCCGTGAAGAAATTCCAGGCGGCGAAAGGCTTACAGCAATTGGGCACGGTGGGGCCGGGAACCCGCGCTGCACTGAACGCCGCTTCAGGCGGCGGATCAAGTGTGACGACAACAACAGTTTCGTCGGGCACGAAGTATGTGTTCAATCACTTCATGGGACCGGGCGACGATGATGTGACTGAAGTAACCGAATTGCAGAAGCGATTGAAGGCGCTTGGCTTCTACACGGAGGCAATTACCGGCTATTACGGCTCGGCCACCGAGGCTGCGGTAAAGAAATACCAGACGGCAAACGGGCTTGCGCCGTCGGGCTACGTTGCATCAATTACCCGCGCCGCGCTAAACAAGTAGTAGCCATTGCTTTTGACTTACAAAAGCGCGACTATATACTCCTCGATTAGACGGCTCTAAGAACTCAACATGGAGAACGAAGACATGAAAAGCCAGGCAGCTCGTGCAGAGAGCACGCAGCATGACGCCCATGATATGGGCGGTACGTACGATACCTTTGCCGACGCATTCGCCGAAGCCGACAAGTTGCCCACGTGGCGCTGGGTTGGCAAAGCGGCGATGCAGAAGGTGCTGCAGCCGGTCCTGAAGGCCGGATGCACCCATCTCGATCTCGGATCGGCAAGCGCGCGTGTCGAGGCGGGAGTGCTCCTCCCGGCCGGCGTGCTCGCGAAGGATATCGTCGGCGTGGAGATCTCGCCGGATCAGGTGGAGATCGCGAAGAAGCGTATTCCGGAAGCAACGTTCATGGTCGGCGATGTGTCTGACCCGTCATTGCTTTCTGAACGCAACGGTTCGTTCGATGCTGTCTTCAGTCATATGGTGTTTGAACACCTTGATGACGAGCAGCTCGCACGCACCTGCGCAAACGCCCATCGGTTGCTCAAGGCGGGAGGCACCTTTGCCTTCGTTGTGACGCATCCCGATAAGATGACCGATCTCAATGGGGATTTGGTCTTGACCTACGGCGCGTTTGAAACGACGGCGCCATGGGGTGGTGTCCTGCACAACTTCCGTCGCAGTGTCGAGCAGACGCAGGACATGGTTCGCAATGCGGGCTTCACCGTCGATCTCTGCGAATCCGTGAATTTCAGCGAGGAGGTGCCGGAAGGCCTCTCTGAAGCTGACGCGGCAACGTTCGCTGAGAACTCCAAGAAGTACCGGCGGTATCCGTACATCCGTCTGTGCATTCGCGCGACGCGGGTGTAAGTACGACGCTTCGGTGTTGAATGACAAAGGCGGCACTCCGGTGCCGCCTTTGATTTTGTTCGCTCACTGAAGGGCTACTGAAACTTTACGTATGCAGGCGGCGTGAGAAGGGCCGCATTTTTTGCCCACGGGTGACAATCCCATCCGACGTTATTTGAGTTGGTACCAAAGCTCGCGCCGCTCGTGAGATCGCGCGGAATAACCGCCGGGAGATCTTCGATTGTGCGGATTGTGGATTTCTTACCCGTTGAAGCTCCTTCCTGCCAGCTGTAGAGAATTCCGTTGGCATAGACCATCAGGTTTGCTGACGGCTCGAGACCGGTGGTCCGGAACTCGGCGCGCATCTTGCCGTCTGCGATTTGAATAACGCTGCTGGTGCGCGAGTTGCTCTGTACCTGTTCGTACTTGCACTCGGTGCTCGCTTTCTGCGCAAAGATGCTCTTAAAAGCTTCCGGCGCTTTCGAGGGGGTGACCGAAACCTTCGGCGCGGTCCCGGGTTTTGTGACCGTCTCAGATGTCGTTGTTGTTGCAGTCTCAGCTGTCGACGTTGCCGCTTGTTCGTCGAGCATTGGTGCGACTGCCTGGTGTGGCATCAGGTACCAGAGAGCAGCGCCTCCGAGGACGATGGCCACGATGATAAGGATCGTATTTCTATTCATGGAATGAATACTACGTATTGATAAGTCATAGAACCTCAAGAGCTCATGACACTGCCAGCATAGCGCGGATTTATGAAAAGTTCATAGCATGTTCGGCGGGTTTGGTAGACTGTATGCATGGAGGAGCGCGACGACACAAAAGATGCGGCAAGCCTGCAGACACTACAGGATATGCTGCAGAAATACGCATTCAGTGACGCTGAGAAGGATGCGGTGCGTACCGCAATTGGACTCCTCGCGTGGACGAAGTTGGTGGAAGGGTATAAGAATCGGAAGAAGCGTGCGCGTGAACGATTACTCGATACAGATATACAAACGTTTTAAGCCATATGCTAAAAATTTTGCCGCCTATTTGGTTCGTCATTCTTCTGGGAGCTGCTGTCGCGGCGCATTATCTGATGCCGCAGCTTCAGCTTTTCGAGCTGAGTTTTCCATTGCAGATAATCGTGGCGAGCGTCGTCTTTATCGTTGGGTTCGTTTTGCCGATCTGGGCAAGCAATCTCTTTGCCAAGGCGCAGACAGAAATTCTTCCTACCTCGCCGCAAAATAAGGCGCTGGTCGTTACCGGGCCCTATCGCTGGAGCAGAAATCCTATGTATCTCGGTATTTTCTTGCAGTTGCTCGGGATTGCGCTCTGGATGGGAACGGCGCCGTTTTTTGCAGCGGCGCTTGCGCACATCGCCATTATGCGGTTTGTATTCATTCCGTTTGAAGAAGAGAAAATGCGTCGTCAGTTTGGAGATGTCTACGATGCCTACTGTGCAGGTGTTCGGCGCTTCCTGTAAAAAGGCGCGCGCCCTATGTGGATAGGGCGCGCAGGTAGGCTTCAAAGACCGATGGTGTCGGAAGACGCCAGTACTCGAGATGGATTTTAACGCCGCAATCGTCGATGATGCGCACGTCTTCGGGCCAGGGTCGCGAGGGAAGGTGGACTTCGAAGTACTCCACATGACCGATCGTGATCAGCCCTTCGTACACCGTAGATTCGTGCTCATCGACCTCTTGCTGCGGGTCGTCGATGCCGTAATTCTCGCTCAGGTACAATCGCGTTTCCGGCGACGGTATGCGAATGTGTGTTTCATCGATTGCTATCCCGCACTCTTCCTGCATGCCGCGGATAACTGCCGTGTACGATGACTCGCCGCGACGTCGTGTTTCCGTAATGCTCGCAAATCCTTTCCGGACAACTTCTTTTCCGGAGGGATACACGCGCTTGAGCTGACGAATGTACTCGATGCCGCCGATAACGATCATAATCTTGACCGTCAACGCGACGCGCGTCACGCGATCTTTGTGGATGTGCAGCGTTATTTCCCGATCCTCTATTTCCTTATAGAGATCGGAGAGTGACTTAGCGCTGCGGGTATCAAAAGTGTCCACATCGATCCCGCCCGATCTGAGCAGATCGATCATTTCTTCATAATTCATCGTCCGTACTCCGGGTAATGGCTTCTCTCTGATTGGAGGTATACACCGATGACTGGGAATCTCCTAATGACGATCAGGCGAGCACTGCAACGGCCTCAAGGCATGGCAGGCGAACGATAAACGTACTCCCGCGCCCAATGCCTCTGCTCGTGGCGGTAACGGTACCGCCATGCAGCTCGACGAGCTTGCGTACGAGTGAGAGGCCGATCCCGAGACCTTTTGTGGTGCGCTCACCCTGTTCAATTTGATGGAACGGGAGAAAGATTTTCTCGATCAGATGCGGGGCGATGCCCACGCCTTCATCCTCCACCCGCACTTCAACCCAATCGCCGTCGGTACGAACCGATAGTCTAATTTCGTCGCCCGAGTTCGAATACTTGGACGCGTTGGTGAGTAGGTTTGAAAAAATCTGCTCCACACGAACGTGGTCCCCGAGAATATGAATAGGCTCTCTTGATGTGCGATAAGAGAGCTTTTGGTGCAATTCATCGCGATGATGTTCAGTGGAGACAACTGCGCGCTCGAGTGTGGATACGAGATCAACATGCTCTTCACGAATCTTGATTTTGCCCTCAGAGATACGTGATACATCAAGGAGGTCGTCGAGCAGGTGCCGAATCGCGTCTATACGATCAGCCATGAGGTCAAGAGCCGCGGCCTCGTCCTCCGGTCGCTCCGTATTGAGACGAAGATACTCAATGGAAGAAACAACGGGTGCGAGCGGATTGCGCAGTTCGTGTGAGAGTACGGCGATGAAGTCATTCTTTGCCTTCGATTCAGACTGGATGCGCACAATCGCATTTTCCAACGTAGCGACCTCGGATCGCGTGCGGTTACGGTGTACGCGCCGCTCTTCCTCCTGTGCTGCGATCAGTAAGAATCCGAACGCAACTGCGGTAATGAGGAGTACCGTGTCAAACAATGATTTGCCATCCGCATTTGTTTGGCTGAGCGCACCCCCAATCGCAAGTGCTGACACACAGACGAGTGCAAGCGTGACGAACCGCGGGCGCATGCGCAGTGCGATCCAAAACAGTGGAGGAAACAGGTAGTATTCAAGCGGAATGCCAATGAGCGTGCGAAGGTCATCCACG
>CAZVMJ010000052.1:0-5278 GCA_964628005.1 uncultured Candidatus Saccharibacteria bacterium
TCGGCTTCTTCAGCCGCAAGCCGCATGCGCTTCGCAACAAGACGCATATTGCCTCCCTTCTTCGCAAAGAAATTCGCCTTTTCCTTGTTTGCGATGATCTTCTTTTGCAGCTGCGCGTTCTGCATGTTCTCCTTCTCGATCCGAACCTTAATATCTTCCACCACATCGCGATAATTTCCCTCATACCGCTCCACTTTCTTGGTGTGCACATCCAGATACAACACCGCCTGAGTAAACGAATTCAGGAAGTCGGCGTCATGAGAGATCACAATCACCGTCTTGTCGTAGCTCTTTATAAAATCAGTCAGGTGCTCGATGCCTGCCTTGTCGAGATTATTCGTCGGTTCATCAAGCAAAAGCAGATCGGGGTTTTGAATGAGCGCCGAGGCAAGCAGAAGGCGCGCCTGCTGTCCGCCTGAAAAACTGCGAACAATGCGATCATGCGGCGCCTTCAAATTAACAATCTCAAGCACCTCATCGATGCGCGGATCGATGTCATAAATCTTTTTTGGAAATACTGCCTGGAAGAAATCTCGGACCGTGAGGTCAAGCTCAGAGCGCGGAATCACCTGGCGGGATAGCGCAATCGTGAGCCCGTGTTCAATATGAATCTCTCCCTCCTCAGGCTCGATCGCGCCGGTAATCAAGCCGAACAGCGTGCTTTTTCCCGCACCATTTTGACCCATGAGCGTCATCTTCGCCCGGTTTCGAATGCCAAAAGAAACCTCCTGCAGAATAGGCTTTCGCGGGCCGAAGCTGTATGAAACATCCTCAAAGCGGACGACTGTTTGGTCTTTCGACATCACAAGAACCTACCCTATTTTTTGTATTACTCCAATAATGAGTGCTTCTTTTTGTTCCCGTCGCAGCCGCTTTATCGCAGCTTCGCGGGAGAGTGCTCGCCCTCTGGTCCGCACGCGCTCGGTGTATACAAATCGGTCAGCGCCGTGCGTGCGGGTGTATTTACTCGCCATGCCCGCGCGATGTGCTGCCAGCCGCTTTTTCAGATCATTTGTAATGCCGGTATAGAGCGTCCCGTCGTTGCAGCGAAGAATATATACCGTGTACATGCTAGGAAACCAAGGATGCAATGAATGAATAGGCGTAGATGCTCAGGTAGGCAAACGCGACATTAAAGACCACGTTCCCGAGCGCGAGCGGCACCACCACCTGACGATACGGAATCCGCGCAATCCCCGCAGGAATCGTGAGAAAGTCATTCGATAGTGGAGATATTGAACCGTATGCAAAGCAGGCGAGTGTAAATCGCCACGGATGCGCAGAGGTCGATGAGCGTACAAACTCAAACGGGCGTTTCAACCGCTCCGGAAAAATACTTCCACCTTGTCGACCCATGAAATACGAATACGAATCACCCGCCATCACGCCGAGCGCGGAGGCCAGGCCAAGGAGCGCAGGCTGCACGCCAGAGGATGCCAGAATAAAAAGCACCGAATAGTACGGAACCATGTTGAACGTAGTGAGACCGCCGATCATCGCAGTAATAAACATGAGCACGTAGGCGTTCTCTACCCCGGTAAACGCAATCACATCTGCCGGAGAAAAGAAAAAATAGAAGGTGATAGAAACGCCGATCGTAATGAAAAACGGCGCTATACTCAGCACCGCCTGCACACGTTCTTTCCATGAGCCTTTCATACCTACGGCGTTGGCGGCGTGACCGTTTCAAGCGGACCATTCCCTTTTAATCCTTTCTTCGGAAGCGCCACAATCTTATCTGCGACACCATCTGCCGGCGGCGCATCTTCAACCACTACCATATCGCCCACCGACAAGTCGCTCACGCGAATTGCTTCGCGTCCGCGTACCACGGTTGTTTGCGCGGTATAACCTATCCGTGTCTCTTCGCCGCGCGCGTCGCGCAGATACAGAGCGTCGCCGGATATCTCAACAATACGCCCGCCGTGTCCTGGCCCGTGCGGCTGGCCAGAAATACGTGCTACAACAGCGATGGCATACACCGCAATAAGGAAAAACAAAATTGCTCCGATTGCTTTTGCTTCTCGCGATCTCAGCGCAGGTGGAATTCGCATAGAGCTTCTTTATCGCGTGGGCACGCACACCATACGCTGCATCCCCGGCGGCATCCGACACGAGCCAGCAACCTCTTCCCCACGCATGCCGGTAAATGAGCAGTACTGGTTTTCCCGGCGTCCGGTGCATGCGTCGATTGCTTCCTGTGGCGGCGTGCCTCCCTGCGGACCCTCTGCTCCGGTTTGCTGATTTTGAAGCGGCGGCTGTGATTGTGTCGCGTTCTGATTCGCTGAGATTCGCACATCTGCTCCACGCGCCGTTTGGATTGGCTTCCCGCGGAAGCAGCTTGCTGAATACGGGAAGTCACGGGTCATGACGTAGTGGTATGAAATTTTACGCACACCATCAATCATAATCTCGCTCGTAATGCCGTGACATTCATCGAGATCATCGGTTGTGAGAAACTTTCCTTCAGCAACTTTTGGCCCGGTAATAGGAAAGCCGTCGTTCGCATAGCCGATAACGGTATCAACGTCCGTATCCTGAATGCATGAAGAAAGGCTGTGGTAGTGATACATCCCACTCTGCTGCGGATGCCCATCACAGCCGTCCTGCACCTCGTGAGCGGCGGCATCGCGTAAGCCGGCATCAAATGCGTTAAAGAGCGGAACACCGGTGAGCATCACACCCACCTCTCCACCCATGCAGTACGGCGTCTCCGAGTACACAGGATTTGCCGGTAGATTTTTTAGCAGCGTCTGTGCTGATATGGAATTTGGATTTCGGTCATATTGCGCAGCGGGATCGGCTCGCTGCACCGGAAACATACCGGTGGTATGTGTGAGTGGCAGCGCATTACCTGAAAGCGTGCGCGTTGCGCCCGAGATCGTATTCGAAAACGACGCATCCGACCACAACACATCGCCATCGACTGAGATCTTTTCAATATCGTTCCATGTCTTGGTATGAATCCAGGGGCCGGCGTTCATTGCACCAGCATTATCCTTGCGAGCATTACAGAGGTACACAAAGCCCTTCTTCGCACTCACTGTCACATAGCGATAATCCCCGAGCGGCAATTCTCCGTCTTCATACGAATCGTCCGCAAGGGCGAGCAACTGATCATGCGTCAACGTCTTTTGCGTAGTACGTGCATTGCTCATGCGCACCGAAAGCGTCGTAGCCAGCACAGCGGCACTGTCTCGCTCGAGCGCGGGCTGCGTTGGCACAAGCGCGGAACCGCCAATGTACCAGCCAAGCCCCGCCAGCGCAGCAAGGGTGAGGATCGGCATGTACAGTTTCATGCCCGCAGTATACCGCTTTAGAGACCGGCCAGGCGGCAGATATGTGAAAAATGTGCTTCGCTCACCAGTTGTACCGAGAGCCGGGAGCCGCGCTGGAGCACCACCATGGAGGTAAGTTCTGTATCGGCACGCATCTCAGAAAGCGGTACAAAGCGCTTCGCTTTCTTCCTGAATGCCACATCCACGCAATACCAGATCGGTTTCTCACGGGTCGCCTTCGTATCAAAATATAATCCGCCGCGCTGAAACTGCGACTCATCAGGGTGCGCCTCAGCACGAATCACACCCAGTCCCGCAACCCCCGCAGGATCGCAGCTCGAATGATAAAAGAGCACAAGATCCCCCTTCCGCATCGCCTTCATATGATTGCGGGCTTGATAATTGCGGACACCCTCCCATGGTGTTACACCATCAGTTTTTAGCTGATCAATCGAATACGTCTCCGGCTCTGATTTCATCAACCAATATCGCATATCAGAAAAGAGAATCTTCAGCGGAGCGCATTGAGTCGCATGTTGTTGTGGCGTGTCCGGCGACGGCAAGCACGAGTGCTGATCCCTCTATCGCAAGCGTCGTTGAGGCGCCTTGGTAGACGGCCGTCTGTGCGTCACGCCGCGCGAGCGTTTCCACCGCCACATAATCAGCGCTCGTTGCGGGTACTACGCGAAGCTGCGAAAAATCACCGTTGGGTTCTATAGAAAATTCAGTGCCATCGGCGCACCGGTATCCGTAGGTAAGCGTGACCGGCACCGACTGCGGATCTACAAAATCATTCGGGAGCCCGCGCGCGTATCCGATGAGCAAACCGCATACAACCGAGACACCGATCACACCCAAGACGAGTCGGTGCGACATAGCTACACACTCGCAACCCGTGCCATACGGCATTCAGCAGAGCAAAACGCGCGCCCGCGTTCATCTATACATCCGTCGCATGCGAGGAAGTGGTAGTGACAGGTATCTTCTGCGCAATCGACATACTGCTCAGTGGCTACTCCGCATAGTCGGCACGTACCGATAATTTCACGCTCTCCTCCAAAATGCATCGTGTGTCGCTTATCAAACGTGTAGAGCGTGCCCTTGAAATCCTTCCCCGGATATTTCTCCATGTAGCTGTGGATGCCTCCATCGAGCTGATGCACATTCGAGAAGCCGTGCGACATGAGGTATGCCGACATCTTTTCACAGCGCACGCCGCCGGTGCACACCGTAACCACCGTGTCGTCTTTGTGTACTTTGAGTTTATCGAGCGCTATCGGTAGATGGCGCGCAGCAGAAATGTCCGGCTGCACCGAGCCGGCAAAATGTCCCGAGGCAAATTCATAATTATTACGCATGTCGATTACGGTAAACTTCTTGCCGCTTTCGTACCAGGTGCGCAATTCATCGGGCGTGAGACGCACCCCGGTGCGCTGCACAGGATTCGCCTCCTCGCGCGAAAATCCGGTGCCGACGATCTCCTTGCGCACTTTCACGGAGAGTTTTGGAAAGGCCGTACCGTCGCCATCGCTTCGCTTGATATGCATATCAGAAAATCGAGAATCCGTGCGAATCCATGACGCGAATTGTTCAGCCGCTTCGGGTACGCCCTCAAGCGTTCCGTTCAGCCCCTCATCGGCCACGATTACGCGCCCCAACAGATTTCCTGCTGCAGCCTGCGCACGAATCGCCTCCGCAAGCACGGCGGGATCTGCAATATCGACATACTTATAGAACAACAGAACGGTATGGGTTGCCCGAGGTTCTTTTGTCATGGGCCATACTATAGCAAAACTGTTCCCATCTGCCGATGGTCGCTATGCCGCATTCGCCGCCGCTTCGAGGGCCGCGATATCAATCTTTTTCATGGAGAGCATCGCCTGCAATGTACGATTTGCGCGCCCCGCATCCGGGTCTTCGAGCAATTCACCGAGACGTTTCGGAATAATTTGCCAGGAGAGTCCGTAGCGATCTTTCACCCAGCCACACTGCTCGCTCTC